>NZ_JBDLZZ010000006.1:0-300155 GCF_040049115.1 Flavobacterium aestuarii | reverse complement strand
AGGGTTTCTAATAAAGCTTACATTGTTTGTATTTGGATTACAATTAAACAAATCAATTAACTAGCAACTTGAATTAAATATTATTATTTCAGCGTAAAACCTGAAAAAAATGAATCTAAAATCTGAATTAAAATGAGGGTATTCAAATTTGGAGGTGCATCAGTAAAAGATGCTGCCGGAATTAAAAACGTTTATGACGTTTTACAGCAGGTAGGTTATGAAGATGTATTGGTAATTGTTTCGGCAATGGGGAAAACGACTAATGCACTCGAAGATGTAATCAAGAATTATTTTGACAAATCACCGGAATTAAATTCATCGGTACAGGAAGTAAAAAAATACCACAATCAGATCTTATTGGATTTGTTTGAAGATGAAAAGAATGAAGTTTTTGCAGCTGTAAATACTCAATTTGCAGATTTAGAATATTTCTTAGCTCACAATAAATCTCCAAATTACAATTTTGTATACGATCAAATCGTGAGTTTTGGAGAACTGATCTCGACAACTATATTAAGTCATTTTATGTCTTTCAAAGGTATTCAGACACAATGGCTGGATGTTAGAAATTTTGTAAAAACAGATTCTACTTACCGTGATGCAGAAGTAGACTGGGATCTAACACAAAAGAATATTGCTAATAATATTCCACGCAAAATCTTAAACATCACTCAAGGATTCTTAGGTTCTGACGAAAATAATTTCACAACCACTTTAGGCCGTGAAGGATCAGATTACTCTGCAGCAATTTTTGCTTATTGCCTCAATGCCGAAAGTGTAACGATCTGGAAAGACGTTCCTGGAGTTATGAATGCCGACCCAAGATATTTTGAAAATGCAAGTCTTCTGAACCAGATTTCGTATCGTGAAGCCATCGAGCTGGCGTTTTACGGAGCTTCGGTAATTCACCCAAAAACATTGCAGCCTTTACAGAAAAAGGAAATTCCATTGTACGTAAAATCGTTCATCAATCCGTTGCTGAAAGGAACTGCTGTTTCCAAAGGAGTGGATTTGGAACCGTCACTGCCTTGTTTTATTGTAAAAAGAAACCAATTATTGATTTCTCTTTCATCTATAGATTTCTCTTTCATCATGGAAGAAAACATCAGCGAAATCTTTGGATTATTCCACCAATTCAAATTGAAGGTAAACCTGATTCAGAATTCAGCCATCAGTTTCTCGGTTTGTGTAGAAGATAAATTTGGCAACTTCAATGACTGTAACGCGATACTTTCGAAAAAATTCAAAGTGGATTTCACCGAAAATGTTACTTTATACACCATCAGACATTTTAGCGAAGAAGCTGCTCAAACAGTTGAAGAAAACAAAACAGTTTTGTTGAAACAAGTAAGCAGAGAGACAATGCAGATTGTAACTAAAGAGAATTAACATATTACCAAAAAACTGATTACCATTTAAAAATGGGAGTTGAGAATTCGGCTTCCATTTTTTTTATTAAAATTAGTCAACTATTGTCTGACTGCATTTTTTCTCTTTTAAAAAATAATCGATTGTAACATCAAACTCTTGACAAACCTTAACCATCAGCAGGAAATCAATTTTTTTACATTTATCACTTTCTATATTACACAAAGTCGTTTGCGAAATTCCCAAACGGTAAGCTAATTCAGGTTGTGAAAAATTAAATGACTCTCTAAGTCTTTTTATTCTAACACCTATACTCATAATGCTTTTTTTGTAAATATCTCATATTAAAACAACTGTATCAATACCCACTTTTAGTGATATTTATATAAATTTAAAAATTTAATAAAATTACCAATTACTCTATAAAATTATTCATTTTCGAATAGGAAACGAATAATAGTTAATCCATTTTTGTAATTCAGACAATTTAAATTTAAAAAATCATCAAATGAAAAAACTATTTCTCCCTATTGCATTCTTGTTACTTGCACAAATAACAACAGCACAAAATGCCTCTTTTAAAGCCGATGTATTAAAATTGATTTCTATTAGTGGTGCCGATGCTCAGATAAAATCCGTAAAACCGCAAATTTTGAGTATGATTCCAGAGAGCAAAAAAGAAACTTTCTCTAAAGAATTTGACGCTACAATTCCGAGTTTACTTGACAAAATGGCTAATGTTTATATGGAAATTTACACCCCTGACGACATAAAAGCAATGATTGTTTTTTATGAAACTCCCGTTGGCAAAAAAATGAATGAAAAGGCAGGTGAACTTAGTCAAAAATCAATGCAAGCTGCACAGGAATGGAGCCAACAATTGCAAGGCCTAATGACAAAATATAAAGATGATGCTCCTGCACAAAGCAACTATTCGCTGACAAAACCAAAATAAAGAGGTAAGCTACTTATAATTGTTTCCAATTAGACTAAAAACATGAAAAAAATTAATCCCAAATTATTTATTATTGTTTTTAATATTTTCACAGCTATTATACTCTCTCTAAATCAAGATGGATTTATACAAATTGATGAAATATGGATTCGATTTTTACTTTTTCTGCTGTTTATTTGGAATGTGCTGCTATTTTATTTTATAGTAAAAAATAAATCTCAGTAATTTATACCAAACGAATTTATATTTTAAATCCAAAATATTCTAGTATAATGCCGATGTAATATGAGAATAGAACAATTTCATATTATATCGGCATTATTTTGCTTTTATATCAGAAGGATTAAATGTGGTTGAATATTGCACTAAAAAAACATCAATTTACAATGTTAAAATTTAAAATTATTCGTTTTCGAATAGGAAGTAACTACCTGATTTTGAATATTTGTAATACAAAAAATTAATTTATTAACAAACAAATTATTATTTTATGGAAAAATTACAAGTAAAGAGAAAAAAAATGAGTATTGCCAATATTGAAGGCAGACTAACGCTTGAAGAAATGGAAAATGTTATGGCTGGCAGTGGGGGTGAAATAGTTTGTGGATTCGCACTAGGACTAGGACTAGTAACATCTGTAGCAACTGGTGGATGGTCTATGGTGGGTGCTTTTATGGTTTGCTCAGGTAATGCTTATTAATTTAAAACAAAAATAAAAATGAAAAATTTAGTAGAAACAGAAATTAAAAAAATGAGTCTTTCCAATATTGAAGGTAAACTGTCACCAGATGAAATGGAAAATATTATGGCTGGGAGTGGATTTTGGACCGCTTTTGGATGTGGTGTAGGAGTGGGCACAATAATTGTAGGTACTGGTGGTGCTGCTTCTTGGGGAGCTGTTATAACTTATGCAAGTTGTTTAGCACTTTTTGATTAATTAATCAATTACTAAAACAAATTAAATCAATCAATAGATTGTAGTTTTTACAATCTATTGATTTAAATTCATTTTTTATGATTAACCAAATAGAAAATCGTTTATTGTTTTTGGAAAATGCAATTTACAAAAAAAATAGGATTTCAAATATTGACTATAAAACTTACTTAGGGAGAATAAAAAGTTTAAAAAAAACATTACTAGTTGTTATAATTATTATGCTTTTTCTAATAATTTATCAATATTTCTACAATATATTAGAAAATGAAATATTAATAGGATTTATAATTATTTATATGCTTCATTCTTGGATTGATAATATATGTTTGCTAGTCGACGAATATCTTTTTTTATTAACATTAAAAGAAAAAACCTATGTTAAATAGCAAGAATTCATTTATATTATCAATAATTATTTTTGTTTATATCATTATAAATAAATTTTTAATCAAAAGAGATTTTTCATTAATTGAAGGATTGTTAGTGTTCATAATTTCTATATTTATATTAAAACTTTTTGATTTTTTAAGTTCAAAAAACAATAATAATTCTAGATAAAATTCATGAAAAGTACATTATTAAAGTACATTATAATTTCTATAGCTTCAATTATATTATCGAAAATTACAAATAGTGTATTGGGTTTTAAAGAGCTACTTTACGATTCACTATCCGAACAGCTTACACAAAAACAAATACAACATTTTTTTGAGTTACAAGAAAAATGGCAATGGGTAGGCAATGTTTTTATGCCAATATTGTTATTGTTAAAAACTACTATTATTGCAAGTGTATTATACATTGGCACCAACTTTTTTGATAAGGTTACGGTTACTTTCAAGCAATCATGGAGTTATGTACTTACTGCAGAGTTTGTGTTTTTGTTAGTTCCAGTATTCAAAATAGTATGGCTTTACTTTTTCCAAACCAATTATAAATTAGAGGATGTTCAATATTACTATCCGATGTCTGCCTTAAACATTGTGGGTTACAAAGGATTGGAGTCTTGGTTTATTTATCCCTTACAGACGCTTAATTTATTTGAGTTGGCATACTGGTTAATTCTGGCATATTACATTGGTAAAGCGACACAAACCAATATGGATAAAGGATTAAAAATCGTAGCTTACAGTTATGGACCAACTCTATTGTTGTGGGTAGTAACAGTAATGTTCTTTACTCTTAATTACTCATAAAATGGTTCTGTTTAGAAAGATTTTAATTTTTGCGTGTGCCATTTTAATCATTTCACACATCATTAGCTTTTTATATCAAGGTGAAAGTTCACGCTCATTAATTTTGAGTACTATTTCAATGGTATTAGTAATTACAAGTCTCTTTATAGCAAACAAAAAACAATGAAGAAAACTTTAAAAATCGTTATTATAACACTCCTTTTAGCTTTGATTGCATTTATGGGTTACAAAGTAATCAACAAAATAAACTATAAAAAAGAAGTGGCAGAACACATCAAAACCATTCCTGAATTCTCATACAAAACTACAGCAGGCAAAACATTTACAAAAAAAGACTTAAAAGAGAATATTCCAACTGTTTTTCTATACTTCAACAGCGAATGTGAACATTGCCAGAGTGAAGCTATCCAAATTCAGGAAAATATAGAAAAATTTGCAGACATTCAACTTGTTTTTATCTCGTTTGAAGAACCTAAAAAAATAATGGCTTTTGCCAAGAAATATAAAATTGACCATTATGATACCGTTACTTTTCTATGTGATAAGCAAGTTAGTTTCGCAACTGCTTTCGATGTTAAATCAATTCCAACCGTAGTAATTTATGATAAAAATAAAAAACTACTTGAAAAAATAAAAGGTGAAGTTAAAATTGACAACATTCTCAAAAAATTAAAAAAATGACAAAAACTACATCTATTGCGATGCTTACCTGCTGGTATGGTGATTACCCTTGGTATTTTCCATATTTTATTCAATCCTGCAAGTACAATCCAAGCGTTGATTTTATTATCATTACCAATAACGTGAATACCATTCCAAACAAGCCTGATAATGTGAAAATTGTTTTTAAAACCCCAGAAGACATTAGGAGTTTAGCTTCAGAAAAATTGGGTTTTACCGTAAACCTTGAATATCCGTATAAATTATGCGATTTCAAACCTGCTTACGGTTTTATTTTTTCGGAAATACTCAAAGGATATGATTTTTGGGGTCACGGCGATATTGACATGGTTTATGGCAACATTCGAGAATTTATGACCGAGGAATTATTGCAAAATCACGATGTTATTAGCAGCCGGCACGATTTTATAACAGGTACTTTTTGTTTGTATCGCAATGTCGAAATCACTAATACCTTGTTTATGCAAAGCAAAGATTATCAAATGGTTTTTAGCAGACCAGAACACTTTTGTTTTGATGAATGTAATTTTTTGTTTTATGAATTACAAAATGGCGCTTCAATTTTTGACTTTCCTGACAGAATCCAAAGCATGACTTATGTTGTAAAACAAGCTGAGAAAGAAGGAAAAATAAAAGCATTTTTTGATTTTATTATTGTTGAAGGTTTGCCTGGTGATGTCAAATGGGAGAAAGGAACCATCCTTTACAAAAATGAATTTGAAGGAATGTATTATAATTTGATTCGACTCAAAAATGTATGTCTAGACCATATTGCTTTAGACCCTATGCCTGATGAGTTTCATTTTACTCCTAATGATATTGTGAGAAATAAAATATCAGTTTAGTAATTATCTTCGATAAATAATGATATCAAAACATATTCAAAAAACGCATACCTTGCAGCTAGAACGTTCGGATTGCGGTGTTGCCTGTTTACTTTCCATAATCAGATTCTATAACGGAAATCATTCGCTCGAAAAATTGCGGGAATTGAGTGGCACCACACCACAAGGCACGACAATGTTAGGATTATACCAAGTGGCAAACGAATTGGGCTTTACAGCTGAAGGTTTACATGCCGCAATAGAACCGCTCAAATACCATGGCGAACCTGTAATTTTAAAATTTGTTCTAGAATATAATTCAGATCATTATGTGGTATGCTATTCTTATCAGCCTGACATTGAAAAAGACAAAGGAACTTTCTTGATTGGAGACCCAGCCAAAGGACTTTATACCCTTACGGAAGAAGAATTAGACAAACTTTGGGTTTCAAAACAATGCTTGACAGTTTCACCCAACGAAAGTTTTATAACTACCAAAGAGATTGCAAGCAATAAAAAAAAATATTTCATTAATCTACTAAAGCAAGATTACAAATTACTTGTATTTAGTACAATAATAGGTGTTTTTGTAGCTGGACTAGGAATGGCAATGTCTATTTTTTCACAAAAATTAATAGATGATATTTTACCTTCACACAATATCAAAAAACTAATAACTGGAATTATTTTGTTAACCGTTTTACTTTTAGCAAGAGTAGGTTTCAGTATTTTAAGGGAATTTTTCTTGCTTCAACAATCAAAAGATTTCAATAATCGAATCAACAATCAATTTTTCAATTCACTTTTGCATTTGCCAAAACCCTTTTTTGACACTAGAAAAATTGGCGAATTGGTAGCGAGATTAAACGATACAAGCCGAATTCAAAGTGTCCTCAAAATGCTCGCTAGCAGTTTAGTAATTGATGTTTTAATTTCAATTACTTCTATAGTATTTCTGTTTCTATATTCTTGGCAAGTAGCATTAATTGCCTTAATTAGTTTGCCTTTTTACTTTTACATTCTTTACCGCAGTAACACTAAAATCATCACTGCACAACAAGAAGTCATGCAAGGTTATGCCCTAAATGAAAGTAATTATATTTCGTCAATGCAAGGAATTGCGACAATAAAAAACAACAATCGTCAATTTACATTTAGCAATAAGAATTCAACGGTTTTTGGTGATTTTCAAGAAAAAATATTCAATTTAGGAAAAATTAATATTCAATTGTCCTGGCAATCTGGGTTATCGAGCGTGTTTTTCTTAATTGGTATACTAATCTACACCTCTATTGCCGTTTTTAATAAAGAAATGAAATTAGGAGAATTAATGGCGGTTTTAGGGATTTCAGGTTCATTATTGCCATCCATTGCTAACCTAGCTTTAATTTCGATTCCTATCAATGAAGCAAAAATTGCTTTTAACCGTATGTTTGAATTTGCTTCTATCCAAAAAGAGAAAAAAGAAGGCATTGTAATTTCATCTTTAGAAAACATTCAAATAAAAAATCTTTCCTTCCGATTTGCTGGACGAAGCGAATTATTCTTTAACATAAACATTGAAATACAAAAAGGAAAACTTTCAGCCATTGTTGGAGAAAGCGGCAGTGGAAAAAGTACTTTGGGTCAGATTTTACAACGCTTTTATGGCTATGAAAAAGGTGAAATTGTAATAAATAATCAAAACCAGCTTTCAGAAATTGATTTAGAAAATTACAGAGCTTTAATTGGTGTAATTCCACAAGAAATTACCATTTTCAATGGAAATGTAATTGATAATATTTTGCTTGGTAAAACAGAAGCACTGGAGAATCTGAATCAATTTATACAGGAATATGGTTTTGATTTTTACTTTAATCAATTGCCACAAGGTTTAGCAACAATTCTCGGAGAAGAAGGAATTAATTTATCTGGAGGGCAAAAACAAATTATTGCATTGGCAAGAGCTTTATATAAAAAACCTCAACTATTGATTCTTGACGAAGCTACAGCTGCAATGGACAGAAATACAGAACAGTTCACTATAAATATTTTACAGAAAGTCAAAAAAGAATGTGCAATATTTTTTATCTCTCATCGTTTGAATATGCTTAAAAACATAGCCGACACTATTTATATTCTTGAAAACAAGACAATTTCTACCTCTGGAAATCATTCTAAACTAATGGAAACCGAAAATTTTTATAGTATATTTTGGGAAACCGCTTAGATTTTGTAAAAACTTCCTTGGTTCTCTAATTAACATATCATAAAACAATATATGACTATCCGTGACTAGTACCAACTCTCATAATAGATAAGTTATCGATTTTTTTGCAAACTTAACACTTACTGTTCTTTGCATCTCTGCGCCTTTGCGAGCCAAATTTCACGCAAAGGCGCAGAGACGCAAAGTATATTTTTCAATATTTAGATCATAGTATGAATTACGGACAGTCATAAAATAATATACACTAATTTTGGCACTTTGGAGTTATATTGTTTATGTTGAAAAAAGTATTATTTTGGATTGTCATTTTTTATTTTTCTGGACTTCAGGCTCAGGAAATAGACTCGGCGTACAGCACCAAAAAAATAGCTTTCACAACAGATACCATTCATCTGGAACAGGTGAGTATCAATCCGAATTTTTTTAAAATTTTGGATCATAAAAACCAAATTGTCGACAGCACTTCCTACGAAGTCAACTTTCCAAAAGGCATTCTTTTATTCAAAAACCGAAACATTCCCCCTACTGATTCCCTAACCGTTCATTATCTAAAACTGCCTGATTTCCTAACCAAGGAATATACCATTTACGACAGCAGTAAAATTATCGACAACAATGCCACGAATCAAAGTTTATACCGCATCGAAAACCCTACGCTACCCAAAAACATCCCTTTTGACGGGCTTGTAGCAGATGGCAGTCTTTCAAGAGGTGTTACTGTCGGTAATAATCAAAATGCAGTGGTCAATTCGAAGCTGGACTTTAGGATTACGGGGCAACTATCCGATAAACTCAGTATTCGCGCCTCCATTCAGGATACCAACATTCCGGTTCAGGAAGGAAGCTATTCTCAACGGCTGAACCAATATGACAATATTTTCATGGAACTTTTTACCGACAGCTGGAATGTTCGCGCGGGCGATGTTTTTATCGGCAACAACTATACACGTTTCCTTACTTTCAACAAGAAAATACAGGGATTATTGGCAACCGTCAACTTTGGAAACGAAGACAAAAAGACAACTGTTTTTGCTTCGGGCGGACTCGTAACCGGAAATTACACCAGCAGTAATTTCAAAGGACAGGAAGGCAATCAGGGGCCTTATAAACTGGTTGGAAAAAATGGCGAATTGTATGTTTTGGTCATCATTGGTTCGGAAAGGGTTTATGTCAATGGCACTTTATTAAAGCGAGGTCAGGAAAACGATTATATTATTGATTACAATTCGGGGGAAATCGTGTTTACTCCGCAATTCCCTATTACTTCGGAAATGCGGATTGTAGTCGAATATCAATTTTCCGAAAACAATTACTCCCGATTCATCACTTATGACGGAGGAACTTTTACGGACAAAAAATGGAATTTTGGAGCCATCGTATATTCTGAAAGTGATTTGAAAAATCAGCCTGTCCAGCAAAATCTTTCGCAAGAGCAAGCCTTGATTTTGAAAGAAGCCGGTGACGACACAAATTTGATGGTTGCCCCATCGGCTGTTGTTGCAACTTATGACGAAAAGAAAATTCAGTATAAAAAAAGCACACAAGGAACTGCCACAATCTACGAATATTCCACAGATCCAAATGACGAATTGTATAATGTTACGTTTACTTTAGTCGGTCAAGCCAAAGGAAATTATATTTTGACCAACCCAACCAGCGTCGATAAAATATTCGAATATTCAGCTCCTGTCAACGGAGTCCTGCAGGGAAATTACGAACCGGTCATTCAATTGATTGCTCCATTGAAATCTCAGGTGGCTACTTTTTTCGGGAAATACAATCCTTCCGAAAAAACGGCTGTGGCTTTTGAACTGGCGGTGAGCAACAATGACCAAAATTTATTTTCATCCATAGACGACGCCAATAATCAGGGAATATCTGCCGAAATCAACGCAAAACAACGTCTTTATTCCAAAAAATGGAACATCGATGCATTTGCCAATTATCAAGCCGTTCAAGCCAATTTCAAGCCCGTTGAACGCATCAATAGCATTGAGTTTTATCGGGATTGGAATGTCACTTCATCTGTAATAACTGGAAACCAAAGTCTGCTGGGAACTGGTTTCAATTTTAGTTTGATTCCCAAAAAAGACTCTTCGACCGTAGCCAACATTACTTATGCATTTGAAAAATTAGCGCTTTCCAATACCTATTCGGGGGTAAAAAATAATCTCAACGCTAATTTTGAATTCAAAAAATGGAACATAAAAAACGATGGAAGTTATCTAAAAAGTGATGATGTAGAAAACACTTCCACCTTTTTGAGGAATCTTTCACAGTTTCGTTATCATCACAAAAAAAATTGGGTTGGAGGTTCCCTTCACTTTGAAGACAATCAGGAAATTAACAAGGCAACCCAAAAATTCTCCTTGCTGAGCCAGCGTTTCTCGCAATACGGGATATACGCAGGTCACGGAGACAGCACCAAAGTGTATGTGCAGTTGGGCTACGCCAGAAGAATAAACGACAGTGTTCAAAACGGATTACTGCAAAGGGTAAACACTTCGAACAGTTATAATTTTCAATCCAAATTATTGAAGACAGAGACCCGTGATATTTCGATATTTGTCAACTACAGACAATTGAACTATACCGATCCTGCACTGAAAAACACACCTTCATTCAACTCCCGAATTGCGTACAATGATCAGTTTTTCAATAAACTGGTTCAAAGCAACACCCGTTATGAAACCAATTCGGGAACAATGCCTTTTCAGGATTACACTTATGTTGAAGTTCCGGCCGGTCAGGGAAAATATACTTGGAATGATTACAACGGAAACGGAATAAAGGATTTGGAGGAATTCGAAATTGCTCCATTTTCGGATTTGGCAAAGTACACACGAATATTTTTACCCAATCAAACTTATATCAAAACCAACCAAAACAGATTCTCCCAGTCATTTATTATCAATCCCATTATTTGGCAAAACGACAACAGCTACAAAAAAAGCTTGTCCCATTTTTACATGCAGACTTCCTTTATTATGGAACAAAAAGTCAAAAATAACGAAAATCATTTGGAACTCAATCCATTCGAATCACCTTCGGATGCTATTTTGGGACTACTAAAAACCTTCAGCAATAGCTTGGCCTATAACCGTGGAAAACGAGAGCATTCGGTTACGTATACTTTTACAAAAAATGAAACCCAGAATCTATTGTCCATTGGCACACTAAAAAATGAAAACAGTTTTCATCAATTGGAATACCAGCATTTACTGAAAAAAAGCTGGCTGTTTGATATTATTGGCAAAACCATTCAAAACGAAACAGAGTCCCTCACCTTTGCCGAAAAAAATTATAACATCGAAGGACATTCATGGTTCCCAAAAATCAGTTACCTGTTTTCAGACAAAATCAGTTTGGATGTTTTTTATGAATATCTCAACAAGGAAAATAAAATTGGCAGTCTCGATACTTTGGAACAAAACCGATTTGGTACTGCATTCAGTTATACAGGCAGTTCGAAATTCAACATCAATAGTGAAATCTCATTGTATAAAAATGACTTTATCGGCAATGAATATTCATCGGCGGGATATCAAATGCTTGAGGGACTTCAAAAAGGACAAAACATGACATGGAGAACTTTATTCCAAGTGAATCTTACTAAATTTTTAGACTTGAATTTAATTTACCAAGGCCGAAAAAGTGAAACAAGCGACGCTATTCACAGAGGAAGCGTTGAGTTAAGAGCTTATTTTTAAATGTTTTATGCCATATTAAAAATAAATTTGTAAATTTAGGTTCAATCTAAAAACTTATTGTTATGAAATTACAAATTCACAAAAAAACCACACTGTTAAGCTTAAGTAAAAAATTATTGGTATTAAGTTTCTTCCTTATTGCTTCGAACACTTTCTATGGTCAAACTTCTAAAACCAAAGAAGAAGCAACTGTCGAAAAAAAGGCTAAAGAAACCAAGAAAAAAGCAGACAAAGCAACTAAAGATTCCAAAGCTACGGCTGATAAAACTGTAAAAGAAACCAAAAAAACTGCAGACAAAGCATCGAAAGACTCCAAAGCAACAGCCAATAAAGCCGTAAAAGAGACCAAAAAAACTGCAGACAAAGCATCGAAAGACTCCAAAGCAACAGCCGATAAAACCGTAAAAGAGACCAAAAAAACTGCAGACAAAGCATCGAAAGAAGCAAAAAAAGAAGTTGCCAAAACTTCGGATAAAACAAAATCGGCAGTCAAAACAGCTGATAAAGTAACCGGAGAATACAACGGCAAAAAAGTATACACAGGTCCGCAGGGAGGCAAATATTACATCAATTCAAACGGAAATAAAACGTATATCAAGCAATAAATCTGTTTGTTGAGTTCCAACTCAAGGCTTTCCGAAATCTGGAAAGCCTTTTTTTATTTCCTCAATCTCTCGCTGAACTTTGTTCCAATATTATTCTCGCAAAGGCGCAGAGACGCAAAGAAATACATGCAAAGCTTTGCGCCTCTGCGCCTTTGCGAGAATAAATTAAAGCTAAAAAATAGCCCACAGATAACACAGATTTCAGATAACTTAATAAAAATCAGTGACAATCCGTTTAAATCCGTCTCATCCGTGGCCAAAAAACCACGCATTCACCCAAAAAAAATAAACATACAACTTATCGTTTAAAATAATCTTTTAGTAATACATTGCAAACATTAAAAAGCAACACACCAAGTATCTTAGCCTTACAACTAAACCGTAAGACTTGCACATGAATTTGAACTCCGAAAATAAAACCATTTTAGTAGCGCCCTTAAACTGGGGACTAGGTCATGCTACGCGTTGTATCCCAATTATCAAAGCATTGCAGGAAAACAACTTCACACCCATAATTGCTTCTGATGGGATTGCACTTGAGTTGCTTCGCAAAGAATTTCCGTACTTGAAAACTCTTAAATTGCCATCCTACCAAATTGAATATGCCAAAAACGGCAAAAACTTTAAATGGAAACTGATAAAAAGCTTACCCCGAATGCTCGAAGCCATCAGCGAAGAGAAAAAAATCGTAAAAAAATGGATTAAAAAATACGAAATCGACGGAATCATTTCGGACAACCGACTAGGAGTTTACAGCAAAAAAATCCCGTCTGTCTTTATCACGCACCAGCTGAATGTTCTAACCGGAAACACCACTTGGCTTACCAGTAAAATACATCAGCACATCATAAAAAAATATACCGCCTGCTGGATCCCCGATGTCAATTCCGAATTAAATCTTACCGGAAAACTGGGGCATTTAGAGAACAATTCCCTTACATTAAACTATCTCGGGCCTTTGAGCCGAATGCACAAAAAGGCATTGCCCATCCAGTATGACCTGATGATTATCTTATCCGGCCCCGAACCTCAGCGCGGATTATTGGAAGCCCATCTTACCGAAGAAGTAAAACGTTTCGAAGGAAAAGTCGTTTTCATAAAAGGAATCATCGAAGCCGAACAAAAGAAAGAACAGATAGGAAACGTAACCTACTATAACTTCATGAAAACCCGCCAGCTGGAACACACCTTCAACGAAAGTGAAAAAGTCCTCTGCCGATCCGGCTACACCACAATCATGGATTTGGTAAAACTGAACAAAAAAGCTTTTTTCATCCCCACTCCCGGGCAATACGAGCAGGTTTATCTCGCCGAAAAACTGCAGGAAGATGGTCTTGTTCCCTTTACCTGCCAAGAGCACTTTAAAATCGAAGATATTTCAAAAATTGATCATTATCAAGGACTGCCAAAACTAGAAAGTACCGTAAATTGGGAAGAGCTGTTCAAAGTCTTTTAAAATAACTGCAATTAAAATTTTTAGGAGCAGAAAGATTGGGCATTTTCAGGAAACATTCGTCCCGCTTTCCGTTACACACGAGCGATAGCGAACTGACGAAGTAATCTTGTGGGCCGAACCCCAGCCCACAAGGATTTTCACTGCACACGAGCGAAGCGAAATGACGAAGTAATCGGGGCTAAGGAGAGAGATTTTGCTTTTTTGCAGAGATACTAATATTTCATACAACAGCTCCCAATATTGTCATACTGATGTAGGAAGCATCTCCGTGTGGTATTCCCCAACGTTTGGGACTGCCTTTGGCGAGCTACTTGTGGGGATGCTTCCTTCGTCAGCATGACAAGTTTGCGGAATATTGGGATGTTAAAAAACGTTATTACAAGGAACGAAGCGAACTTGCCAAACAAAAAATTAGTCCTCTTTTCAGATTTGCTAAATCATCCCAACTCAAAACCATTTTTCCATTAAACGTATTGCCTAAATTCGTTGTAGTACTTGAGCAAGTCTTTTTTCATATCTGTTTCGCAATAATTATTTTGCTATCAATTGCATCAAAAAATTCAACATAGTCTGTCAAATCTGAATCAATCCAATTCAACATTTCATATATTTCGCTTTTGATATTTTCCGCATATGTAAAATCAATTGCATTACCATTAAAGCAAATAGATTCGTTATGATAAACCCTGTTTCTAAATTCTCTTATTCTCTTTAGTTTTTGACTTATTGCACTTCTATTAATTCCAGCAGGTTTGTTATTAAAAGAATGTATAACAACTCCACCAATTAGCCGGTAATGGTGAGTATCGAATAAACTAGTCCAAAAACCAAAAGATTGTTCAGCAACAACTTTTCCTGCCGTTACTACTCCGCCTTTTCTTCTTATAGTTCTTTCAGCACTTATGATTGAATTTTTAAGAAAAAACCTTGATCCACTTAATGAATTGTCATTCATAAAACCATTTTTCTCCGTAACAATCCAGTTTGGATTTGCGAAATGTGCAGATATCTGATAGTTAAAAATATTTCTCAAAAATATTTCAAATAAATTCAATACCGGATAAAAAGATTGTGCAACTCTTAAATTTGCTATGTATAATTTTTGCGCTTTTGTTTTTGAATTACCTGAAACTAATAAAAATATGTTTAGTCTAGGTTGAGAAAGATAGTATTCAAGCTTATTATATCTCATTAATTTTTTCTTAAAAAAGTTGATTTTACAAGTATATGCCTTATATTTGTACAGTAATGCTTAATCAAGCCTCTTTTCTCAATAGAGAAAACGTAATTAAGTGAAAGATTTACTTAAAGCTCTTTGGTCTTCCGAGGAGCTTTTTTAATATTACACACAACTACTGCCTTTTTCAAATATAGAAAATTATAGTCACAAACTTACAAAATACAATTTCCGCTTTTCCATTCAGTCTCTGCAACTCCTACACCTTGGCTAGCCCAATTTCACCCCAAGACATAAAAACAAAGCCCACAATATCCAAAACTCAAAAAAACCAATAAAAAAAGTCGAAACCACCACAGTAGCTCCGACTTTCTTAAATTGACTTTTAAATGCTAAACTGAAAACTATTCTCTAGGCAGTATATCATCTATTTTGTCATGCTTGATAATTTTGGCATTGACCATAAAATAAACATACTCCGCGATGTTGGTACAATGCTCGGAAATGCGTTCCAGATGTTTTAGAACTATTATCAAGTTCGTTCCAGAAACAACCGCCTTGGAATTAGTCTTCATTTCATTGATAATTTCATGAATAGTATCTTCCGATTTGTTTTTGATTTCCTTGCTCAAAACGAATATCTCTCCAATCGTGCTTTCCTGACGCGTTAAAAAATAATTATTCGTTTTGGCAGTAATCAATTCCACCTGTTTGGTTATATCGCCAACAGAAAACTTCACAATCAAATCGTGTTTTTCTTTTATGTTTTTTGACTTTTTTACAATGCTTAGCGATAAATCCCCAATCCGTTCAAACTCATTGCTTATCTGCATCGCCGACATAATAAAGCGCAGATCAGAAGCAACGGGCTGCTGCAAAGCAAAAATACTCTGACAGACCTCATCAATTTTTACATCTAGTTTATCAATCTTATTTTCGTTTTTTTTGATGATTTTTACCTCAACAGTTTCGGGCTCAAACAAAAGTTTTTTGATGGATTCACTAACTTGAGTTGCTGCCAGAAGCCCAATTTTTTCAATAATGCCTTTTAATTTATTTAATTCTATTTCGAAATGTGTTGTCATTTTTTTTTATTTAAAGATTAAAAAAATTGAGAGATTTAAAAATTACGTTTGCAGCAAGGGATAGTTGGTCTTTCTATTTTTAAATCATTTAATTTTTAAATTATACTTTTATCCAAATCTTCCAGTGATATAATCTTCGGTCTGTTTTCGCGCTGGATTCGTAAATATCGTATTGGTTTTGCCCATTTCGATCAGCTCTCCCATATAGAAAAAAGCTGTCTGGTCACTCGTCCTCGCTGCCTGCTGCATATTGTGTGTTACAATAATGATGGTATATTGATCCTTTAACTGATGTATTAATTCCTCAATTTTGGAAGTTGAAATAGGATCCAATGCACTAGCCGGCTCATCCATCAAAATAATATCCGGGCTTACCGCCAATGTTCTTCCAATACACAAACGCTGCTGCTGACCGCCAGAAAGTCCAAGGGCAGAATCATCCAGGCGGTCTTTCAATTCGTCCCAGATGGCAGCCTGACGCAAAGAGGTTTCTACAATTTCATCCAATTGGACTTTATCTTTAATACCATTGATTCTAGGGCCATACGCAATATTCTCATAAATGGATTTCGGGAAAGGATTGGATTTCTGGAAAACCATTCCAATCTTTTTTCGGATATTGACAACATCTACATTTTTGTTATAGATATCAATTCCCTCAACAAGCATCTCTCCTGTAATGGAAACATTCGGAATCAAATCATTCATCCGGTTAATGCATCTCAAAAACGTTGATTTACCACAGCCTGAAGGACCAATGAGGGCAGTCACCTTATTGGCTGGAATATCCATTGTGATTTCATTCAGCGCCTTTTTTTCGCCGTAGTATAATGACAGGTTATTAACTTTTATTTTTATGTCTTTCATTTTTTTATTGGTTAAGTCTGTTAGTCAAAAAAGAATACTAATTTTTACATCCAAAACTATTCTTTACAACAGCAGTTTCTTAATACTTAATACTTTATTTCGCTTTCCTTCTAATTCTAGCCCTGATAATGACTGCAACTACATTGAGTGATAATGTTAAGATTAACAAAACTAAAGTAGTAGCAAACTGAATAGGCATTGTTTTCTCGACATCAGAAGACTGGGTAGACATAATGTAAATATGATATCCTAAATTCATGAACTGATCGCTCAAAGATCCCGGCAATGTAGCCAGATAATAAGCAGCTCCCGTAAAAAGAATTGGTGCCACTTCGCCAGCGCCCCTGCTAACTGCAAGGATTGTTCCCGTCATAATTCCCGAAACTGATTCGGGCAGAATTACCTTGCGGATAGTCTGCCATTTGGTTGCGCCAAGTGCCAGGCTTGCTTCCCTCATTTCTCTAGGAATGGTTTTTAGAGATTCTTCGACAGAAACAATAATAACTGGCAATGTCAGCAAAGACATGGTTAAACTTGCCCAAAGAATATTGGGCTGTCCCCAGCGCAATTGACCATCATTAAGAAGATTATCAGCTCCTGCGCCAATAAATTGTATAAAAAACCCAAGACCAAAAAGACCAAATATAATAGAAGGCACAACTGCCAGCGTTCGTACCGAGAATCGGACTGCAGCTGCAAATTTGGAGTTTTCGCCAGCATATTCAGTTAAATACAGTGCTGTAATGGTTCCAAAAGGAACTGCTGCAAATGACATTACGATTACCAGAATAAAAGTCCCTATCAAAGCTGGAAAAATTCCTCCTTCGGTCATACCATTAGTTGGAAAAGATGCAATAAATTCCCAAGAGAATTTGCTTCGCCCTTGATATACAATAATTCCCAAAATGACAAACAGGATAGCAATAATAAGTATTACAGCCAATTGGGTCAGGCCAATAAAAAATTTTCCTTTAGTTTCCGAGCCGCTTTTCTTTGCAGAAAAAAATTGATTTTCTGTTTGATTTAAAACTGTTTCCATATTTATTTACCTTGGAATTTTTTCAATAATTTACCCTTCACATAGAATTCGGCCACAGCGTTTAATGCAAATGAGAAAACAAAAAGCAGTGAGCCTATAAAAAACAGTACACTGTAATGTGTTTCTCCAAATACCGTTTCGGCCATTTCGGAACCAATTGTTGCTGCAAAAGTTCTTACGCTCTCAAAAGGATTTGCAGAAACTAATACCGCATTTCCAGTTGCCATAAGCGCAATCATAGTTTCTCCAAAAATCCTTCCTACTCCTAATAATAAAGCGGCAAAAATACCTGGAGTTGCTGCTGGCAAAATCACAAAAAAAGCAGTCTGCCATTTACTAGCCCCAAGAGCCAAACTGGCTTCGGTATAGGTTTTTGGAACTGCAGCCAGTGCATCTTCGGATATCGTGTAAATTATTGGAATTGCTGCCAGAGCCATTGCTATTCCGCCAATAAAAGCATTTAATCTGGAATCATACCCAAAAACATTCTGGAAAAAACTAGCCAATACCATCAAGGCAAAAAAACCAATAACTACTGATGGAAAAGCAGCAAGCATTTCGATAATGGGCTTGATAATTTCTTTCACTCGTCTGGATGCAAAACAGGAAGTGTATAAAGCTGCTAAAACTGCCAAAGGACCGGCGATAAGCATTGCAATAATAGTCACTTTCAAAGTTCCGATTAAGAGCCCTAACAATCCAAATCGTGGATTATCAGATACTGGAACCCATTCTGTAGAAAAAAAAGTACTCCACGTATTATCTGCTCCTTCTTGATTTTGCGAAACCACTTTTGCAGTTTCCTCATCGGATGAAACGGTTAAATCTTCCTTTGGAGTATCGCCATACGATTCAGGTTTTAATTCATCATCCGAAACTGTTTCAGAACCATACGATTCAGGTTTTAAATCTTCGGCAGCTGGAGAACCATACGATTCTGGCTTAAGCTCTTCTGAGGCGCTGTACGATTCGGGCTTATCAGCAGATTGTGCAGCAGTTTCAATTTTTGCTTTAGAAGATGATCCCGGACTAAATAAAGGTATTGACTCTTTAAAAACAAAAATGAATATTAAAAAAATGACTGCTATAGATAGAAAAGCAACGGATGAAATAATCTTTTCGGCCAGGAACTCAGAAATCCTGAATTGCTTCTTTAAGCTTTCTTCTGTAAAAGTATTTGATTTTGGGGGTGTTTGAGAATTCATTCTATTTTTTTAGAAAGTTCATATAGTATATGCACCACTATCCCTCATTCTAAAATGCAATGAGGGATGCGGTATGCATTATTACTTCAAAGGATAGTATCCAACTTCGGCAATTAATCCTTGGCCTTGTGCACTCAAAATCCAATCGATAAAAGCTTTGGTTTCGCCTGTTGGCTTTGCTTTCAAATACATATACAGATATCTCGAAATTGGATAAGTATTATTTTTAATCGTAGCAACTGTTGGCAAAACACCTTTGCTTTTGGCATCTTTTTTTACAGCACAGTCTTTTACACCCTCAGCATAAGCAGATCCTCCGTAACCAATAGAATATTTATCTTTTTTTACTGCATTTACAATTGCTGCAGTTCCAGGCAAAGTTTGACAAGAAGGAGAAAAATCAGTTTTAACTACGTGATCTTTAAAAAATTCAAATGTACCTGAGCTGCTTTCTCTGCCATACAATTGTATTTTAGCATTTGCTCCTCCTACTTCTTTCCAGTTTGTTATTTTCCCGGAAAAAATATCTCCAATCTGTTTCAAAGTCAATTCTGATACAGTGTTACCTTTATTAAGAAAAACAGACAAACCATCTTTTGCACATGGAATTTCAACTCCCAATGTTCCATATTTTGCTTTTATTTTCTCCACTTCAGATGTTTTGATAGGACGGCTGGAATTGGCAATATCAGTTGATCCATTAATTAAAGCTGCCAAACCTACTCCCGAACCTCCTCCTGTTACCTGAATAGAAGTCCCTGGTTTTTTCTTCATATAGACCTCAGCCCATTTTTGCGACAAAATAACCATTGTATCTGAACCTTTTACCGTTACCTTATTAATAGTTGTAAATGAAAATCCAATTGTCATTACTGCTATTAAGAGGATTGCTATTTTAAATTTAGTTGTATTCATTTTTTACGTGTCTTTTAATTTTTTAGCAAAAGTAATATCGCTGCGTTAAGCGTATGTTAAGCGTTCGTTATTCAATCTTTACTATTTAGATATTTTTACACTAATTTTACAATAAAGAAAAAATATCATAATCAACAAAATATAAAAATTACTGATTATCAATACAATAAATAAAAATAAGGCTGTTTCACCAGTTGTAAAACAGCCTGATTTTTAAAAAATTCCGTTAAATATTAAAAATTAATCTGGGCTTGCAACCGCAATAAATTTCCCTGCTGTCTATTCTCTTTTAAAACGCTGTCTTCAAAAGTCCTGTCCGAGACAACCCACTCAGCAGTTAATTCAAATGCTTTCAATGGCTGCCATTCTAAACCAAACTCATAATCTCTTACAATATAACTTCTAGAATCTTTTTCGAATTTTTTTCCTCCGTCATAATATTGAAACTTAGCAAAAGGATATAAAAAATGGTGTTTCTCCAAATTCAGATCCCATTTGTAATTTAAAGTTACATAACCACCGCTTAAATCGGTAACTTCAACTGCATTGGTAAGTTTGTCATAGCGTGGCCCTTTCCCGATATTATATTCTGTTTGAATTCCGAATGGTTTTGGGTACAGTACAAAAGTAGCGCCAACCCTTTGATCTGTTACATATTGCTTATTAAAACTTGTTGTTACTCCTGGTGATATTTCACTTGTAAAAGCCCATTTTCCAGTGTAAGCCTGCAAACCTGGTTCGATAATCTGATTACCTATAACAAATGGATAGGTAATCCTGGTTACAACATGCAAATCTCTATTGGCTTCGGTTTTATTCACATTAGCACCATTGTATGCACCAAAAGCAAATACTCCATAATCCCCAGAACCTTTATAGCCGTCTTTTACGAGCATTGCAAATCGCTCTCTTATTTCGGCAGGAGCCCAGTAAAAAAATACTCCTAAATCTCTTTCGTTAGGTATACCGCTGTTTAAGGCATCATTACGGTCAAGAGTCAAACGATTTTGGCTGGACTGCATATTTTCAAAACCGAATGGAATTTTGCTTTGCCCAATCCGAACTCTATATTCTCTTTTTTTATCAAATGAAATATCAGCGTATGCATCTCTAAGCTGGGCAAAATTATTTACTCCTGTAGAAGGTGAACTTGCAAAATCTGGCTGAATATAAACAAACACATTAGGAAGCGCATATCCCGAGAAAACTAGTCGGGCGCGTCTTATAAAAAAACCATTGTTGGATTTGGCATCTGGATCGGCCGAAGTAGTTCCCCATGATTTATCACATTGCTCACAAGACACTTTATCATTTGTAGAAAATAATCCGTTGTATCTTACTTGTACATAACCTCTAAAAGAAAATTTTTTGTACCAGGCATCTTTGTCTTCTTTTTCTTTTTGAGTCTGCTTTTCTTTATTGGCAGCGTTTATAGAGTCTAAAACACGGATTACTTCTTTTTGGATTTCAGCATTCCTTTTATCTTTATCTTGCGCATTTATTGAAAATGAAACAATTAATAAACTTGCAAATAAAATTTTTCTCATCTTGATTTATGATTTATTATTTTTTTTGCAAAGGTGAAGCTGTTATGTTAAGCTAATGTTAACACAATGTTATTTAGACAACAATTTAATGTTAATCGTCTTTTTCTGTAATATAAAATGGTTTCTTTTTTCCTTAATTTAAATTTATTTAATTATAAATCAGTTAGTTAACATTGTTTAAGTAATAATTACCAAATCATTAATTTAATTTCTTTTTTACTCCATAATGATCGGTTATATATGTCTTTTCGAGTGTAAAAGAGAATTCAGATCCTATTCCGAACTCACTTTCGACATAAATTTTCTCTTTATGAGCCTCGATAATATGCTTTACAATAGAAAGTCCTAATCCTGAACCTCCTTCGGTACGGGCACCGCTTTTATCAACTCTATAAAAACGTTCAAAAATGCGGGAAATATTATGAGCTTCTATGCCCTCGCCGTTATCAGAAATGCGAACGAGTACTTTTTTATTAGTCAGATTCACAATAGAGACTTCTGTCAAACCGCCTTCTTTTCCGTATTTTATGGAGTTTACAATTAAATTTTCAATTACCTGCTGAATTTTGTCTTTGTCTCCATTTACAAAAATGGGCTGAATATTGTCATTTTCAAAAGCCAGAGTGACATCTTTTTTGTCTGCTTTCATTTCAAGCAGATCAAAAACATTCCTGATAAGCTTTACAATATCAAATTTTGTAAATTCAAGATTCAAATCTCCTGATTCTAATTTGGTAATCATATCGAGATCCTCTACAATATAAATCAATCGTTCGACTCCTTTTTCGGCGCGTTTCAAATATTTTTTCCTGATGGTTTTATCTTCCATTGCACCATCAATAAGTGTAGACAAATATCCTTGTACTGTAAACAATGGTGTTTTAAGCTCGTGGGAAACATTGCCAAGGAATTCCCGTCGATACTCTTCGCGTATCTGCAGCATTTCGATCTCGAGCTTTTTATCGGTAGCAAACTTTTTTACCTCTCTGGTCAGAGTTTCCATATCGGTATTGATTGGCTTATTGATAAATGTGCTGGATTCTAAAAGAGAAACATCATCGTATATTTTTTTCACCCTTCTGTATATAAAGCGCTCTACACGATACTGCAAAACAAAAAAAGAAAATATATAAACAGAAAACAGGCTAATAAATCCAAACAGCAACATGCTATTGATTGAAGATTTATAAAGAATTCTAGAAAGTATCATAGAAAACCCAGACACGAATATACTGATATACAATGCTGATTTTATAGCAAATTTGTAACTCTTTTTGAAACTGATTTTCATTATTTATTTTAGAATATAGATTTTAAAGCATAGAATATAGACTATGCGAAGCTAAATAAAAATCTGGATTCTTAGTCTTTAGTTCAAGTTCTTAATTTAAACTTCAAATTTATATCCTACACCTTTTATGGTTTTGAAAAGATCATCACCAATTTTTTCTCGAAGTTTTCTGATGTGTACATCAATTGTTCTTCCGCCGACTACGACATCATTGCCCCATACTTTATCCAGAATCTCTTCTCTTTTAAATACTTTTCCAGGTTTTGAAGCCAGTAAATAGAATAATTCAAATTCTTTTCTTGGCAAAGCGATTTCGGAATTGTTTTTAACGATTTTATATTCTTCTCTATTGATTTCGATACCGCCCACATTGAGCGTTTCACTGCTTTGATCCTGTTCTTTTAGCCTTCTTAACAATGCCTTTACTTTGCTGACCAGCAATTTTGGCTTTATAGGTTTGGTAATATAGTCATCGGCTCCAGCATCAAAACCGGCTACTTGGGAATAGTCTTCATTCCTAGCCGTCAAAAAAGTAATGATGACATTATTTAATTCAGGTATTTTTCTAATATTTTCGCAAGCTTCCATACCATCCATTTCTGGCATCATAACATCCATTATAATAAGGCTTGGAATTTCTTTTCTTGCTTTTTCGATAGCATCTTTCCCATTGACTGCGGTAACTATCTGATAGCCTTCTTGTGCTAAGTTATAACCTACAATTTCTAAAATATCTGGTTCATCATCAACCAGAAGAATTTTTGTGTTTCTTTTCTTCATATTTAGTAGCAAAAATTAAGCTTTTTATATTGTATACAACTCTATAATAAGATACAATAACTTTTTATTGCAATGTAAAAGTAACAATAAACTATTATTAACAATGTAAAAAAGGCCGACTTAACCTTAATTTAATATGGTAACAATTTCATAATAATTATGACATTGATTGATAACCCGAAGTTAACACAAAGACTAGAATCCTGCCATTTATTTGCAGAAAATTAAATACAACTTAAAATGAAATTAAAATTTCTATTCTTTACACTATTTATTTGCGTTATTGGTTTGGCACAAAATAACGGAACCATAACAGGTGTTTTATTAGACAAAGATTCCAACAATCAGCCGCTGCCTTTTGCGAATGTCCTTATAAAAGGAACAAAAATTGGTGTTAATACGGACATTGACGGAAAATATACGATCACAACTGCTCCTGGAAATTATACAATTCAATTCAGCTTTTTGGGCTACGAAACGGTAGAAGCTCCTGTAACTGTTGTCGCTGGTCAAACAGTAGAACTGAATAACTCATTAGGATCTGGAAGCTACAAATTGAAAGATGTAGTAGTAAAATCCAATGGTGGAGGACGCGAAAAAGAAACTGCTTTATTATTAGAACAAAAACAGGCCGTTGTCATTAAGCAAAGTATTGGAGCACAGGAAATGTCACGCAAAGGAGTCAGTGATGTAGAAGAAGGCTTGACTAAAATTACCGGAATTACAAAAGTAGGCTCTCGTGGACTATTTGTACGCGGACTGGAAGACCGTTACAATAATTTATTGATTAATGAATTAGCGGCGCCAACGAATAATCCATTTTCAAAAATTGTGCCTTTGGATCTGTTTCCAACGAACATTGTTGGAACAATTGATGTTTACAAAACATTTAACCCAAACATCTATGGAGATTTTGCTGGAGGAACTTTTAATATACAAACCTCAAAAGTAAATAAGAGTGTTACCAAATTAAATCTTGGTTTTGGTTACACCACTGGAAACAGCCTTAAAGATTTCTTGCTTTCTCAAGATGCCGAAACGCCACAGGGATTTTGGGGTTTTAACGGAAGTGAAAGAGAACTGCCAGGCTTTTTGGGTGAAACGGCGACACGAAAAAAATTCACAACCAATCAAGCTTTACAATCAGTAAGCAATGACAAAGGTTTTAGTGTAATGGAGCAGAAAAGCCCTTTGAATACAAGTATCAATCTTTTGCATGCTGAAAAATTCAACTTGAAAAACAGTAATGTTTTTTCGTATTTGCTTTCTTTAAACTACGATAATAATTTTGCAGTAAGAGAGGGTGTGGATAGAACAATCGATTTGCAGACTACAGGTTCAAAGTATGTTAACAATTTCATCACTACTGATTATCGTTTTAAGACAACAAATTCTGCATTGATTGGATTAAATTTTAATACAGACAGACTTAAATTATCTTTTAATACAATGTACATCCGTACTACATTAAACTCTATAAAAGATCAATTCGGTCAATCTGGAGGGACTGCAATTCAAAACACGCTTATTCGTACAAATCAGTTAGACAAAAGTGATTACTTAAATGGACAATTGCTAGGCGAATATGCAATAACCGAAGACAAAAACCAGACAATTAAAGCTGGAGCTTCCTATGCTGTTACAAAATATGAGCAGCCAGATAGAAAATTCTTTACAGGTATTAAAGAAAGTGAAGATTTGATCAGTACTTCATATGGCGGAAATAATTTCTTACGTCAGTATTTAACAGTAGATGGTGATTCCTTTTATTCTGCTTTAGTAGAGTATAACTTAAAATTTGGAAACAACGACAAGCAGAACAAATTAACTATTGGTTATAATGGTAATGGATCATCGATGGAATCATCATACCGTTTTGTTGCCAGTGCCAGTGAAAATGGCGGTATTTCTACCAGTATAAATGATATTGACCCACAGATAATTAATGACATTTTAGCTCACAAGGTGACTTTTAACGAAAGTTCTAATGCTACTTACAAAGTTAAACTGGATGAAATGGCGAATGCTGGTTATGCAAATCTGTTTTGGAAATTTGGAGAAAAACTGGAAGCAAATGCAGGAATTCGATTTGAAAACACTACAAAAGAAACACACTATAGAACATTAGGAACTTTTGATGCTGATTTTAAAATACTAAAATACGATAACACTTATTTCTTGCCATCGTTAAACTTAAAATATCTATTGACGGAAACTGCTAATATTCGTTTTGCAGCAAGCAAAACATACAGCCGGCCTGTTATCATGGAAGCATTTCCAATATCATATATAAATGCCGATGGAACTTCGACTCAAGGAAATTCTATTTTGAAAAACAGCGACAATTATAATGGTGACTTAAAATATGAATTGTTCCCTACTGCAAAAGAAGTCTTTGCTATTGGAATATTTGGAAAACACATTATCAATCCAATCGAAAAAACATTTGTCTCTAATGCTACAACTGGAACCATTACAACTTTTTTAAATTCTGAAAGTGCTAACTTATTTGGTCTTGAAGCTGAATTCATTCTTGGTTTAGAAAGAATCAACGAAAGCTTAGGTAATTTTTCATGGGGATTTAATGCTACTTTGATGTCATCAAAAGTTTCTGTAAGCCCTACTTCTGAATCTATAGATGAGGACGGAGTTATTACAGACAAGCCTTCTATTGAAACTCACCAGTCAAGATCATTACAAGGAGCCTCCGATTGGATGGTCAATTCGGATCTAAAATATGAATTCAGTTTTAGCAGCGACTGGACCAACACTATCTCTTTAGTGTATGGTGTATTTGGCAAAAGAATATTTGCAGTAGGAACTAATGGCCAGGATCATACTTACGAACTGCCGGTACAGCAATTAGACTTTGTTTGGGGAAGCAAGATTTCGGAGCACTTTGATGTAAAATTCACTGCAGACAACTTATTGAATCCGCTACGAAAACTGGAATTCGGAAATGATGGAACTATAAAAGTAGATGAACAATCTCTATTGGCAAGCAGTTATAAAAAAGGAATTGGATTCTCATTAAAACTAGGTTATACTTTTTAAAACCTAACCCAGATTACAACAAAGCAAAAGCTCCGAATTTCGGAGCTTTTTTGTTTTAACATATGATATCTTATTGAAAATCAAAACCAATAGAAAAGCATAAAGTTCATAACATTTTATTCACAATAACATCGTCTTATAATAACTTTAATGTAATGTTCTGATAACTCCCTAAGAGAATTTTGCCAATACATTTGTTTCAAATAAAAAACAAAATAACAACAAACTATGAAAACAAAATTTTTAGCTTTAGCAATGTCTTTAGGCTTATTAATCGCATCATGCAGCAGTGATGATGATACCATAACAGTTCCAGAAACTGCACCATTAACTGGTACCGAAAGTATTATCATAGGCGGAACAACTACTTTTTCAAGTACTACTCCAGGCGGAACTTTTTCAAGTGCCACTCCAGCAGTAGCAACTGTTGATGCTAAATCTGGTGTAATAACTGGAGTTTCTGTTGGATCATCTGTTATCTCATATAATGTACCAGGATCTGAAGTCGTAACAAGAACTGTAACAGTAACTGCAATACCTGTAGCAACAGGAGATATAAAAGGACCAATTACAGCAAGTATAACTTATCCTTATGGAAACTATAACTTAATCGGGATTGTAAAAATCAACGCTGGTGTTACAGTAACTTTTGAAGCAGGATCTACAATAACAAGCAACAAAGAAAATGGAGATAATGCATTAGTTGTTTTACTTGGCGGAAAATTAATCACAAAAGGAACTGCTGACAAACCAGTAGTATTTACTGAAAAATCAAAAGTACCAGGATCTTGGGGAGGAATCATTATGTATGGTGATGCTCCAGTAAATGTAGCGGGCGGAAAATCATCTTCTACTTCAGAAGATGGAAACAAAATTAACTATGGCGGAACAAATGCTGCTCACAACGGTGGTTCATTAGTGTACACAAGAGTTGAATATGCTGGTGCAAAATTAGCTGATGGAGACAAAGAAAACAACGGTTTTACTTTCTACTCTGTAGGTTCAGGAACAACTTTAGACCACTTGGTATCTTATAAAGGTGCTGACGACGGATACGAATTCTTCGGAGGAACTGTAAGTATGACTAATGCAATTTCTTATGGTAACTATGATGATGCTTTTGACTGGCAGGATGGATGGCAAGGTGCTGCTAATACAAACTGGTATGCTTACCAAACTGGTAAAGGTAACTACGGTATGGAAATCGAAGCTTCTTCAAATGATAATGCTTATGGACCAACAGTGAAAAACATTACTCTAAAAAGAGAAGCTGGAAATGTACCAGAAGCTGGTGATAATCAAGTAGATGCTTTCCAATTTAAAAAAGAAGGAAATGGAATATACAGTAACATCATCATCGATGGATACGGAAACTTCACAAATCTAGGTGGTACAACTTTTAAAGGAAGTGCAGTAAGTATTCTTGATGGCGCTACAAATGATCACCAAGTAAAAACAGGAAAAATTAAACTTACAGATGTAAAAATCACTAACACTACAAATGTTTTGCCAATTGGAGCTACTGATTTAATTGTAGTTGCTTTCCCAGAAGGAAACTTCACTCAAAGCGCTGCAGCTACAGGTGCTTCACTAACAGCAGGTGCGTGGTGTACAGTTGACGGAGTTAATTTACTAAAATAAAACTCTATAGTTAAATAAATACTAAAAGCATCCTAAAAATTTAGGATGCTTTTTTTGTATTAAAGTTTTTCCTATCTTTACTAAAACTAAAATACTGCTAATGGCAAAAAACTACTTTTATATTACTCTCTTAACGGCTATCTTATTCACAACTAGTTCACTAGCACAAGATAACAAACAGCCAAAAACTCAAGAAGACACCTCAATTGAAGGGTTAAATCTGTATCCAAATCCTGTGTCTACTGGTAGAGTTTTCATCACTTCAAAAAAAGAAACTGAAAAAGAAATAATCATTTTTGATGTATTAGGGAAAAAAGTACTGCAGACTATTATCAACACCAAAGAACTTAATATCTCCAATCTTTCTCCTGGAGTTTATATCATAAAGATAATCGAAGAAGGCGCTGCCAGCAGCAGAAAATTAATAGTACAGTAATTCAAAGTTCCTTTTAATTGGAACTTTTTTTATGCCTTTTTTTGAAAACCTTAAACATCAAAAACTAAAAGGCTCAAAATATAATATCTTTGTGCCAAAAAAACTTGATTACAGCCACCGACATATTTACCATTTCGAGCCAGAAGCAATTTGAAAAAACAGCTTTAAAAATATTTCGCTTTCAATATGAAAACAATTCGGTTTACAAAGAATTCTGTGATCTGCTAAAAACAAATCCGCAGAAAGTAAAATCACTGCATCAGATTCCGTTTTTACCCATACAGTTTTTCAAAAACCGGGAAGTAGTTTCAAATAATAATCCAGTTCAGACCACATTTACCAGCAGCGGAACTACTGGAGCAATAACCAGCAGGCATTTAGTTACCGATGTTTCTATTTATGAAGAAAGCTATCGCAAAGGTTTTTCTCAATTTTACGGAAATATTGAAAATTATGTTATTCTGGCGCTTCTCCCTTCCTATCTGGAAAGAGAAGGTTCATCATTAATACACATGGTCGAAGATTTAATACAGCTTACCAATAACAGCGATAGTGGTTTTTACCTTAACAATCATGACGAACTAATCCAAAAACTCATTGAACTGGACGAAGCGGGACAGAATGTTATTCTAATTGGAGTTACCTATGCTTTATTGGATTTAATCGAAAAACAAACCTTTCAATTACAAAACACCATCATTATGGAAACAGGCGGCATGAAAGGCAAACGCAGGGAAATGATCAGAGAGGAATTACATGAACAGCTTTGCAGCGGATTTGGCGTTTCTGCCATACATTCTGAATACGGAATGACCGAACTGCTGTCCCAGGCTTATTCGTTAGGAAATGGCGTATTTGAATGCCCTTCCTGGATGCAGATACACATTCGCGACACCGAAGATGCCCTGACCTATATAAACGACGGTAAAACAGGAGGAATAAACGTAATTGATCTTGCCAACATCAACTCCTGTTCCTTTATTGCCACGCAGGATTTAGGCAAAAAATATCCCAACAACTCTTTCGAGGTATTGGGACGTTTTGATAACTCTGATATTCGGGGATGTAATCTGATGGTGGTTTAATCGTAAATATCTTTCCGATGTCCTAAATCAACAACTTCTATCAAAAGAACTTTGTCAAATATTTCATAAATCACTCTATAATCGCCTACTCTAATCCTATACCCTTCCCTGCCTTTTAGCTTTCGGTATCCTTGTGGTCTGGGATTTTGAGCTAAATCACCAATCGCACCTAAAATTGGCGCAACGATAAAATCAGATAATCTGTCTAAACTTTTTCGAGCTTTTTTATTAATTTCAATCTTATACTTTGCCATGTTTTTTTGACTTTCTAGATTCAATATAATCTTCTAATGATATTCTAGAACCGTCATCATCTCTTTTAGCTTCATCGTACAATTTTATATCGTGCAAATCTTCCAACTGCTCAATCATTTTATTGTATTTTTTTATAGGCAGTAAAACTGCTGTCTTATTTCCTTTTTCATCTGTCAAAAATTGAGTTCCCATAGTGTATGCATATTTAATAGTAAAGTTAGACAATTATTTCACTCAAATCACAAAATAATTCTACTTGCCACATGAAAGAAAAAGAACTTTTAAACAAAAAATCCCAACACTCTTTAAAGGTATTGGGACGTTTTTGATAATTCTGACATCAGAGGTTGTAATTTGATGGTAGTATAAATGTTTTTTGTTTTGAGTTTATTGTTTAATCGCAAAATCAAACCTGAACAAACTATAAACAACAAACCACAAACATTTTAAACAACAATCCTGATCACAAAATAATTCTTCTTACCGCTTTGCAGCAATACAAACTGGTTATTGATTAAATCTTTCGAAGACAACACAAATGTTTCGTTTACTTTTTCTTTATTAACAGAAATGGAATTCGCCGTTAAAGCTCTTCTTGCTTCACCGTTTGATTTAAAGAATCCTGTTTTTTCGTTCAAAACTGGAATAATTTCAATTCCAGCTTCAATTTCATTTCTTGAAATTTCTGCTTGAGGAACTCCGTCAAAAACTTCCAAAAAAGTCTTTTCATCCAATTGTTTCAAATCATCTGCGGAAGCATTTCCGAAAAGAATATTCGAAGCTTTGATCGCCTTGTCCAATTCTTCTTGCGAATGAACAAAAACTGTAATTTCTTCAGCTAACTTTCTTTGTAAAACTCGTAAATGCGGAGCTGTTTTATGTTCTTCGATTAAAGCTTCTATTTCTTCTTTTCCTAAAAAAGTAAATATTTTGATATACTTTTCGGCATCAACATCAGTCGTGTTAAGCCAAAACTGGTAAAATTTAAATACCGAAGTTTTATCAGCAGTCAGCCACACATTTCCACCTTCGGATTTACCGAATTTAGAGCCATCGGCTTTGGTAATCAGCGGGCAGGTCATTGCAAAAGCTTTGGCTTCTTCACCTACATTCATACGGCGCACTAATTCAGTTCCTGTGGTAATATTCCCCCATTGATCCGAACCTCCCATCTGCAGTAAGCAATTGTATTCTTTATGCAGATGATAAAAATCGTATCCCTGTATCAATTGGTACGTAAACTCCGTAAACGACATTCCCTCGCCTTCGCCGGAAAGTCTTTTCTTCACAGAATCCTTTGCCATCATATAATTTACCGTGATTCTTTTACCCACGTCACGCGCAAAATTGATGAATGACAATCCTTTCATCCAATCGTAATTATTAACTAAAACTGGTGCATTTACTGTCGTATCGTTAAAGTCTAAAAATCGTGATAAAACTGCTTTTATGCCTTCAACATTATGATTTAAAGTTGCTTCGTCCAATAGATTTCTCTCATCCGATTTTCCAGAAGGATCTCCAATCATTCCAGTGGCACCACCTACCAAAGCGATAGGTTTGTGTCCAAAATTCTTAAGGTGAACCAACAAAATAATTGGTACCAGACTGCCAATATGCAATGAATCTGATGTAGGATCAAATCCAATGTAGGTAGCCGTCATTTCTTTTAAAAGCTGTTCTTCGGTTCCAGGCATGATATCGTGAACCAATCCACGCCATTGTAATTCGGAAATAATATTTTTCATTATGTACTGATCAATTTTGAGCAAAGATAGTGATTCAATTATAAATTATGAATTATGAATTGAGTCAACAAAACCATAGTCCTCAATTTTAAGAACTCTAAAACTTTCAACAAAAAACTTAGAAACTTAGAAACTTAGAAACTTTAAACTTATTACATTTGTCAATATGGTATTAGTAACAGGAGGAACTGGTTTAGTAGGCGCGCATCTCTTAATTCACTTAACAGAAAAAGGTGAACAAGTTCGTGCTATTTATAGAAATTTGGATAACATCCAAAAAACAAAATCGCTGTTTTTATTATACAAAAAGAATGATCTTTTTGAATCAATACAATGGGTTCAGGCTGATATTCTTGATATTCCATCGCTAGAAAATGCCTTTGAAGGAATTGACAAAGTATATCATTGTGCCGCTATGATTTCATTTGATCCCAAAGACGAAAATCTTGTCCGAAAAACAAATATTGAAGGTACGGCAAACATTGTAAATTTTTGTTTAGCCTATAACATCCAAAAACTTTGTCATGTAAGCTCCATAGCGGCTCTGGGCGACTTGCCCGAACACGAATCTGTGATTACTGAAGAAACCGAATGGAATCCCGAAAAACTGCATAGTGATTATGCAATTTCCAAATATGGAGCCGAAATGGAAATCTGGCGAGGGCAGCAAGAAGGCTTGCGTGTTGTAATTATAAACCCAGGCGTTATTATTGGCCCTGGATTCTGGAATCAGGGAAGCGGTGAACTTTTTTCAAAAGTAAAAAACGGACTGCCTTTTTACACCAAAGGATCTACTGGCTTTGCAGCTGTTACCGATGTTGTAAAAATACTGTATCAATTGATGGAGAGTACCATTCACGGGGAACGATATACGCTCATTGGACAGAATATCATTTTTAGAGATCTTTTGTTTTCAATCGCCGATGCTTTGAAAGTAAAAAGACCAAAATATCACGCCACTCCTTTTATAATGAATACTTTATCAAAACTGGACTGGATTGCTTCTGCTTTTTTTGGCCAAAAAAGACAGCTGAGCAAATCTTCTGCCAAGTCATCCTACTCTACTGATCTATATGCTAATGAAAAAATAAAAAACGCCTTGAACATAACATTCACAGACGTTTCTGATTATATAAAAGAAATTTCGGTTTTATAAAAGTGCCTATTTTTTGGACTTTAAACCGCTTTTATTTTTAGCCTTGCTTATCGAATCTTTCTCTTTTTTAATTTTTAGCTCTTTCTCTTTCTGTATCTTTTTAATAGAATCTGCCACTTTTTTACCTTTTGCTTTTTTTAGCGCAGCTTCCTTTTTTTCAGCTTTTTTATTAATGAGGTCAATAGCATCTTTTTCCTTTTTTAATCGATCATTTAAAGCATCATACATTTTTTTATACTCTCTATAATCAGCGGCATAATAGGCATTGCTTTGTGCAAACTGAGTACTGTCGATTTTGTATTTTTTAAAAATATAAGTCTTTGGGTTAATCCCGTTTTTATATAAAGAGTCGGATGACTGATACTTGATGACATCCAAAAGTGCCATGTCATAAAAAATGTTTTCCATTACTTTTTTTTCAATAAGGTTATCCGGCTTTTCAACCAGATCCTTATTGCAGCTAAAAAATGAAACAGCCAGTACAAAAAGAGACAGTGTCTTTCTCATATTCTATTTTTATTATCTGTCAAATAACATTCTTTGTCCTGCTCGAATGTCTTTTACTTTAAAACCAGAATAAACCAGTTTGCCATTAACAAAAGTATGGGTAATTCTAGATTTAAAAGTATATTTTTCAAAAGGCGACCATCCGCATTTAGAAAGTATATTTTCCTTTTTTACGCTCCAAGGCAATCCTGAATTAATAATGACCAAATCAGCATAATACCCTTCTTTGATAAAGCCTCTTTTTTCAATTTTGAAAATTTTCGCAGGATTGTGACACATCTTCTCAACAATTTTCTCAATACTTATTTTTCCCTGATGATGTGCTTCAAACATTGCCACAAGAGCATGCTGTACTAATGGGCCACCGGATGGAGCTTGCAAATATTTTTGATTTTTTTCTTCCAGCGTATGCGGAGCGTGATCGGTAGCAATTACATCAATACGGCCGTCATTAAGGGCTTCCCATAATACTTTGCGGTCATTGGCAGTTTTTACGGCTGGATTCCATTTAATAAAATTGCCTTTTGTCTCATAATCCTCATTGGTAAACCATAAATGATGTACGCAGACTTCGGCAGTAATCTTTTTTTCTTCCAATGGAATTTTATTGGTAAACAGCTCCATTTCTTTGGCAGTCGAAAGATGAAAAACATGCAGTCTTGCTCCTGTTTTTTTTGCCAGAGCAATAGCCTTTGAAGAAGACAGATAACAAGCCTCTTCACTGCGGATAAGATGATGAGCCGTTACAGGAACATCTTCGCCATATTCTTCTTTATATTTTTCTAAATTATTCTTGATAGTCTGCTCATCTTCGCAATGAACTGCAATCAGCATCGAAGTACACGAAAAAATCTTCTCCAAGACTGCTTCATTATCTACCAGCATATTTCCTGTAGAGGAACCTAGGAATATTTTAATTCCGGCAACATTTTTAGGATTCGTTTTCAGTACTTCTTCCAGATTGTCATTGGTAGCCCCCATCATAAATGAATAATTGGCATAAGACTTCTCGGAAGCTATTTTATATTTTTCTTCCAGAATTTCCTGGGTAACAGCATTGGGAACCGTATTGGGCTGTTCAATGTACGAAGTAATCCCGCCGGCAACCGCTGCTCTGGACTCGGATTCTATATCTCCTTTATGAGTAAGTCCCGGTTCTCTAAAATGTACCTGATCATCAATAACTCCAGGAATAAGATAATTCCCTTCGGCATCAATAATCATACAATCAGACGATTTCAGGCTGATATTATCTGAAACCTCAGCAATCAGATCATTTTCTACAAGAACATCACCTTCAAAAATAACTCCTTCATTTACTATTTTAGCATTCTTAATTAAATATCTATTCATAGCATTTCTCTTTTACAAACTGTTAAATATTTTTTTTAAACGCAATAAAATAACACCAAACACAGCTTCTACTATTATCGAATTACTCATCTTGGATTGTCCCTTAGTCCTATCGGTAAAGATAATAGGCACTTCGGCAATGGTTAATTTTTTACAATAAGTACGGTATTTCATTTCAATCTGAAAAGCATAGCCAACAAATCTGATCTTGTCCAGATTAATGGATTCGAGCACTATTCTTTTGTAACATACGAAACCAGCTGTAGCATCATGAATTTTCATCCCTGTAATCATTCTAACATAAACTGATGCAAAATACGACATCAAAACACGGCTCAAAGGCCAATTCACCACATTTACTCCAGTAACATACCGCGAACCAATTGCCAGATCGGCATCGCCAAAATGACAGGCATCGTATAATTTTTCTAAATCATTAGGATTATGAGAGAAATCTGCGTCCATTTCAAAAACAAAATCATAATTGTTTTTTAATGCCCATTTAAACCCATGAACATACGCAGTGCCTAACCCAGACTTTTGAGTTCTTTTTTCTAAAAACAGCCTGCCATTATACTCCTCCTGAAGCATAACCACTTTGGCAGCAGTATTATCGGGAGAGTTATCATCAATAACCAAGACATGGAAAGGTTTGTGTTGAGAGAGCACTGCCCGGATAATGCTTTCGATGTTTTCAATTTCGTTATAGGTAGGAATTATAACAATGCAATTGTTCATGTTTCGCGTAATTTCGTTGCAAAAGTAACCTTTTTATGCCATTTGATTATAATAAAATTATAATAAATAATGTTATAAAAATTACTAATTTTGCTCCAATTATGACTGAACATATACTTCATCCTCGGATAACAGATAGCAGTGATTGGGTAACGGCCCTCTTTATTATAGCTTTCGGCATTATTGCCTTAACCAAATCCATTTATGAAAATCGTTTTGAGGATTTCACTAAATTAATGTTCTCGGACAAATACACCCGGATATACAGAGACAGCAGCCATTTGACAGGAATGTTTTCTATTTCTCTGTTCTTTGTCCAGATTATTTCATTTTCTTTCTTTATACAAATTTTACTGAGTGTTTTTGGTTATGGCTCAAAAACGGATTGGGTTCTATTTATTCAGATTTTTACATTTGTTGTATATTTCATTTTATCGAAATTCTTAATTGAAAAAATCGTTGGAACTACATTCAAAATTGAAGAATTAGTCGAGTTATTTAACCTTCAGAAAGTCACTTACCGAACATATGTTGGTTTATTATTATTGCCGATCGACATAATTTTATACTATTATGATTCTATTTTAAAAAATATTCCGCTGCTGGTTTTATACAGCATATTAGCCCTGAACGTTTTACTGTATGTATTTTCGATAAAAAATTACAGAAAAGAAATTTTCAACAAGTTGTTTTATTTTATTTTATATCTTTGCACTCTCGAAATAGCACCCTATTATTTTATGTATTATTGGTTTACAAAAGATAGCGTTTAGAAATTATTAAATTATGAAAGTGAAAACAATTTTGGTATCCCAGCCAGAACCTAAAGTGGAAAATTCTCCATACTTTGAGCTACAGCAAAAGCATAAAGTAAAAATTGATTTCAGGCCTTTTATACATGTAGAAGGAGTAAGCGCGAAAGAAATTAGACTTCAAAAAATCGATTTAAACAACTACACTGCTATTATATTAACAAGTAAAAATGGTGTAGATCATTTTTTTAGAGTGGCAGAAGAAATGCGTTATAAGATTCCTGAAGGACTAAAATACTTTTGTCAATCTGAAGCGATTGCATTTTACCTGCAAAAATATGTAGTGTACAGAAAACGCAAAATCTATGTTGGCCCAAAAGACTTTGCCGATTTATCCCCATTAATCAAAAAATACAAAGACGAAAAATTCCTGCTTCCTGCTTCAGATCAATTAAACGCAGATATTCCAGTTACATTAAATGCTTTAAAAGTAGATTGGACTCCTGCAACTTTTTACAAAACTGTAATGAGTGATTTATCTGATTTAGCCGATGTTTACTATGATGTATTGGCTTTCTTCAGCCCAACAGGAATTAAATCATTATATAAAAATTTCCCTGATTTTGAACAAAACAATACTCGAATAGCTGTTTTTGGCAGTACAACTCAAAAAGAAGCCCTTGACCACGGACTACGTGTAGACATTATGGCTCCAACACCAGGGACTCCATCAATGACAATGGCTTTAGAAAAATATATTGTTGAGGTCAATAAGGCAAAATAAATATTCAAAAACTATAATTCTAAAATCCAAGTTTCAATTAGCACCAATTGGAATTTGGATTTTTTAATTTAAACTACTCTTAATCTGCAACAGCTTTACTATTTCAGTAAAGTGACAACTAACAACCTGAACAAACTTAAAACAAAACGGCTATCCTATTAAGACAGCCGTTTTTATTATATGTTTCAAAACCTTTGCAGTTATCTCCTATTCATATAAATAGAAACATAATACAATAAAGTAGCGATAGATCCCAATGCTGCAACTACATAAGTTCTAGCTGCCCATTTCAAGGAATCCTTTGCTCCTGCATGCTCCTGCTGAGTCAGCATCCGTTTATTTTCCAGCCAAGCCAATGCACGATTACTCGCATCATATTCTACCGGCAGGGTCACGATAGAGAACAAGGTAGTTGCTGCAAAAATCACGATTCCTATCAATAAAAGCGATGGAAAAGTCCTGATCATCAAGATTCCCGCTAACAGAATCCACTGCATGAAAGAAGATGCAACATTCACAATTGGCACCAACTGCGAACGCATCGTTAACCATTGATACCCCACGGCATGCTGTACTGCGTGACCACATTCGTGCGCAGCAACTGCCGCAGCTGCCGCGTTTCTTTGGTTATAAACTGCTTCACTCAGATTGACTGTTTTATCCGCCGGATTGTAATGGTCTGTCAATTGACCTGGCGTTGAAATTACTCGAACATCACGTATTCCGTGATCTGCTAGCATTTTTTCGGCGATTTCGGCACCCGACATTCCGTTTTGTAAATGCAGTTTTGAATAAAACTCAAACTTGTTCTTAAGTGTAGAACTCACTAACCAGCTTGCCAGCATAATACCGCCCGCAAGTATTAAATAACTCATTCCCATATTTTTTTATTTTTTATATTTAATGTTTAAAATCTTAGAATTAAACATCAAATTCTGAACCAAAATACAATTGTGTCATTTTGGCATTTCCAGAATTATCTGCAGATTGTAATAAATGCTATCAATTCTGAAGCCTCATAATACGTAAAAGAAACGTTTATAACTTCATATCCTTCAGCCGACTTAGCATTCAGGAAAACCTCTACTTCTTTTGTTAATTCATCTTTCATACTGGAAAATCCAGCCGTTTTTTTCAGAATGTGAACTTCGTGTTTTTTCATTTTTGTGTTTTTAATATTGGTTACAAAACCGTAAAAATTGTTACACAAAAAAATCCCAAATTCCAATTTGACGATTGGGTTTGAGATTTAAATTTTTGCCAAGATGCGCGCTGTAGAGATGCACTGCAGTGCATCTCTACAGCTACAGCGTTATTCATCGGCATTCAGCTGTTCATTTACAGCTTCAAATTTTGCAATCAGATTATTAACTCTTGTCTGCTCTTTTTTGATTTCCTTTGGTCTCAAATAAAACCAGGTAAAACCTATCCAGCCCAGCGTTACCGCATAAGTAACAATCGCCCAAAGGATTGTCATCATCGATGCGTATTCATACATATATAAACTCAGTCCTAATCCAAGCAGTATAAAATAAAGACTCAGCATCGTAGACTGCAGAAAATGCTGTTTTGCTTTGATTGAGATTAATTTCTTCAGGTATTCACTATTACTCTGAGCAGCATCGATTGTTTTAAAAAAGACAGCAAGTTTATTGTACACAAATAAATAAATTACCATCGCCAAAATGACTAAAACAATTCCGATTTTAGTCGAAATAAACTCAGGCTGAAATCGATACCAGATGAAAAGAATAAATACACTTGTTGCAATAAGAAGAACATTTGTTATAATTAATTTTCGCATGCTTACTCTCTTGAAATGTTTGAGTTTAGTAAACAGATCCTGAATATCGGGCGGACTTACAGCCTGCTGTTTCCATAAGTTTTTGAAATCTATATTATTTTCCATTTTCTTTAAATTTTTGAGTCAGTTTTTCTTTTATTCTGTGAATTTTCACTCTGATATTGGCTTCAGAAAGGCCGACAATTTTGGCTATTTCTGCCTGTTTAACATCTTCCAGTTCCAGCGAAATGATGATACGCTCTGTTTCGGGCAATTCGGCTATGCATTTGTACAAAAACTGAATCTGCGGTTCCAATGATGGCTGTTTTTCTTCACTTAGATGAATGGGAAGTTCCGATTTTGGGAAACGTTTCTCTTTCTCGATCTGCCTTAAACAATTGTTGGAAGCGATTCTGAAAATCCATGTTCCAATGCCCGATTCGTTTCTAAAAGTGTCTAATTTCTGCCAGACAATTATAAAGGTTTCCTGAGCCAAATCTTGAGCCACATCATAATCATTAACAAACCCCATGCAAAGCCTGAATATTCTGTCCCAATAGGTTTTATAGATATTTTCGAATTCCATTCTTATGATTTTATAAAGTTATTCAGCTGAGCCAAGTACCATTCTTTATCGTCATACATAATAAAATGCAGCCCTTTGGTCGAATACTGAAAACTGGCGGTTTTTAAGTTTTTATACTGCACTTCGATAGGCTCTTTATAATTCGAAAAACCAAATTCTAATAATATTAATGAAGGACATTTTATTGATGTAATTTTGTCCCGCAAATCAGTGTTGGAAAAATCGCAGTACATTTCGCCAAACGTTTTTCTGTCTGATTTCATGCTCCAGCTAATTGCTTCATCCTGCTTTGAAGCATCAGCCAAAAGCATAGCCATATTTCTTTTCTGCATCTGAAGAAATTCATCTTCAGACATTGCGTTTATTGGATTTACTATTGATGAACAGTCGTTATTTTCTTTCGATTTAAAAGAAGGATCTCTCAAAGCCGACAAACATGGAAGCGCATCAACCACTACAATTTTACTCATTAAATCCGGATAATCGGAAGCTATGGCCAAGGCAAGTCCTCCGCCCATGCTGTGTCCTACTATAATTGGTTTTTCGATTTTATTGGCTCTAATATAGTTTACAATTTCGGTTTCCCAATTTTTAAATGAAGGATTTGGCTGTGGTTTAACCCCTGCAAAACCAGCCATTGTAAGAGTATAACAGGTAAAATCTTTTTCAAAATTGGCTTTGGTTTCATTCCAAACGTCTCCAGAACTGGCAAATCCTGGAATAAATACAATAGACTGTTTTCCCTTTCCTGATTTTACAACCTCAAACGGGTATGATTTTGTTTGTGCAAACACATTTACACATAATGCCGAAAACAATAAAGCGATAACTAAGAAGATATATTTTTTCATTTTTAATAGTTTTAAATTGTTAATTAATCGGATCCTGCCTTTGGATACGGGAACTATTAAAATGTTACAAAAAAATTAAAAAAATTCAATAGCAATTGCAATATCAAATTTCAATGGCAATAAAAAATTCCAAACTCTAATTGAACATTGTCAATAGAATTTGGAATTTATATTTACTTATCAATTCATTTTTTCATTGACATTGCCATTGAAATTTGATATTGATATTGAACCTTTATTACCCCACCAAGTTGATAATTTTACCAGGAACGATAATCACCTTGTTTGGTGTTTTTCCGTCCAATTGTTTTTGGGTTCTTTCGTCTTTCATAACGATTTCTTCAATTTGCTCTTTGGTTAAATCCAAAGGCAATTTGATGGTAAAACGCATTTTTCCGTTGAAGGAAACCGGATATTCTTTTTCCGATTCCACTAAATGTTTTTCTTCAAAAACAGGGAATGGAATCGTTGCAATCGATTCAGTATTCCCTAATAATGACCATAATTCTTCGGCAATATGAGGCGCATAAGGCGAAATCACAATTGCCAACGGCTCTAAAATAGCACGGGAATGACAATTTTGAGACGACAATTCATTTACACAAATCATAAACTGCGAAACCGAAGTATTGAAAGAGAAATTCTCAATATCGTCAGCTACTTTCTTGATGGTTTTGTGCAACGATTTTAGATTGTCTTTGGTTGGTTCGTCGTTGTTTACAATCAAACCATTTTCGTCAAAATACAATCTCCATGATTTTTTCAAGAAACCAAAAACTCCTGAAATACCTGCTGTATTCCAAGGTTTTGCCTGTTCCAATGGTCCTAAAAACATTTCATACAAACGCAAGGTATCGGCACCATATTCATTACAAATATCATCCGGAGTTACTACATTGTATTTGGATTTTGACATTTTTTCGACTTCACGAGTTACAATGAACCTACCATCTTCCTCATAAATGAATTCTGCTGTATGATATTCTTCTCTCCAACTTTTAAAAGCATTAACATTCAATTCATCAGAAGAATTCACAAAATTAACATCAGTATGAAGTTTTGTTTCTGAACATCTATAATCATAACATTCATCTAATAAATTTTCTTCTTCCTTTATAAATTTTAATTTCGGGAACTTTTCGCTGATTAATTTATTTAAAACATCGTTATATACAATTCCATATTCATCCATTTGAAACTCCTTTGAACCGAAAACATTCTTTGAAATCCCAATAAAAAAAGGACGAGGACAATCAACTGAAATATAATCTTCATCCTCTTCAGCAAAATCTCTTTTTGCAGAACGATAACTTATCTCAACCCAAACACCCTGAACAAAAGCACTAGTTCCCAAAATCATTCCCTGATTAATCAGTTTTTTGAATGGTTCTTCGGTTGGTGCAAAACCTTTGTCTTTTAGGAATTTGTTCCAAAAACGGGAATACAATAGGTGCCCTGTTGCATGTTCGCTTCCGCCAATGTATAAATCTACGCTTTCCCAATATTTCAAAGCTTCCGCCGAAGCAAATTCAGTGTCATTGTGTGCATCCATATAACGCATCCAATACCACGAACTTCCCGCCCAGCCTGGCATTGTGTTTAATTCTAATGGAAAAATCGTCACATTATCGATCAACTCACAACCAACAACCGACAACTTTTCACTATCCCAAGCCCAAACAGAAGCATTTCCTAATGGTGGCAATCCGTCTTCTGTTGGCAAATATTTCTCCACTTCAGGCAAGATGATTGGCAAATGCTGTGCATCAATCATTTGAGGCAGACCATTCACGTAATACACAGGAAACGGCTCTCCCCAATATCTTTGGCGGGAAAAAACCGCATCACGCAAACGGTAATTGGTTTTCCCTTTTCCCTGACCTAATTTTTCTAGCTCTTCAATAACTTTTTTGGTCGCTTCTTTATAATTCAAGCCGTTCAGAAAATCCGAATTGGCAATTTCCACATTGTCTTTCGAACCATACGCTGCTTCCGAAATATCAACATTCGCAAAAATGTTTCTGATTTCAGGCATTCCATTTTGCCCTTTGAAGAAATTTGCAAAAGCATAATCTCTTTCATCACCGCAAGGAACCGCCATTACAGCACCTGTCCCGTAACCTGCCAAAACATAATCTCCAATCCAGATCGGAATCGGCTCTTTCGTAAACGGATGCTCAGCAAAAGCTCCCGTGAACACACCCGAAATGGTTTTTACATCAGCCATACGCTCTCTTTCAGAACGCTTTGCCGTTTTTTCAATATAAGCTTCAACTTCCGCTTTTTGCTCAGGAGTTGTGATTTGGGCAACCAATTCATGCTCAGGTGCCAACGTCATAAACGTAACCCCAAAAATCGTATCAGGTCTTGTAGTAAATACTGAAATACTGTTATCTGAATTCTGCAGTCTGAAATCTACCATCGCTCCAACCGATTTCCCAATCCAGTTTCTTTGGCTTTCTTTAATACTTTCGCTCCAGTCAATATCGTTCAATCCTTGAAGCAAACGTTCCGCATAAGCCGAAATTCGCATGCTCCATTGTGTCATTTTTTTACGAACAACAGGAAAACCTCCACGCTCCGAAACACCGTTTACAATTTCGTCATTTGCCAAAACCGTCCCCAATCCCGGGCACCAGTTCACTTCAGTTTCTGCCAAATAAGTCAATCTATACTGCAGCAAAATACGCTCCTGCTTCTCTTTTGCGAAAGCGTTCCATTCATTTGCTGTAAATACTTCGATATTATCATCACAAACCGCATTTACGTTTGCATTTCCTTCTTTTTCAAAAACAGCAGTCAAAGTCGAAATATCTTCGGCTTTGTCGGCATCTTTATTGTACCACGAATTGAACAATTGGATAAAAATCCATTGAGTATGCTTGTAATAATCAGGATTCGAAGTACGCACTTCTCTGTCCCAATCAAATGAAAATCCTATATTATCCAGCTGTTTTCTGTAACCCGCAATCACTTTTCCTTCCTTGTCTACTCCACCGTCAATGTTTACGCGGGTTGTGTCCTCTGGACGCTGTCCGGTCTGAATTGCATATTGCTCTGCAGGCAATCCAAAACTGTCATACCCCATTGGGTGCAGCACGTTAAAACCTTGGTGTCTTTTGTATCTCGAATACACATCCGAAGCGATGTATCCCAGCGGATGCCCAACGTGCAGTCCCGCTCCCGAAGGATAAGGAAACATGTCCAAAACATAATGCTTTGGTTTGTCTGAATCATTTTTGGCCGCAAAAGTTTTGTTATCAGCCCAGTATTTTTGCCATTTGGCTTCTATTTCGTTCGGATTGTATTTCATTATTCTGTTTATGGTTTACCGTTTGCTGTTTATTGTTTTGGTTTTTAGGTTATAACAACAAACTAAAAACTATAAACAACAAACTAAAAATGAACGGCAAATTTACATTTATTGTCGCTGGTTACCAAAGCTTGCTTAATTGTTTTTTGGAGCAGAACATTTTATATATTTCACAAGTTCACTCCCGCTTTTCACTTCAATCTTATAAGCCGAACCCCGGCTTATAAGGATTTTCGTTTCAATCGGGGCTAAAAATCAGCATTTCTGCATTTTTGAAATTATCCAAAAAAGGATTCTCGCAGAGACGCAAAGGCGCAAAGAAATCCTCTTAAACTTTGCGACTTCGCGCCTCTGCGGGAATAACATTGAGCTCGCCTATCACAAATAAAAATAGCATTCTTTTGTAATAAAAAACAAACACACTACTTTTTATAAGTAAAAATACGTATGTTTGCAATATGTTGTTAAATAAAACCCAGATGACCACGGCTAAAAAATACAATATCGAAGTTCGCCTTTGGATTGAAGAAACCGAAGGTCCATTTTTAGGCATAGGAAAAATCTGGCTCTTGGAAAACATTCAAAAAACTGGCTCTATAACCAATGCTGCCAAAGAAATGAAAATGGCATACCGACAAGCTTGGCAATTGGTAACAGAAATGAACCAGCGTGCCGAAAGCCCTTTAGTCGAAAAAGTCTTGGGAGGCAAAGGTGGTGGCGGAACCAAACTAACCGAAGCCGGTGAAAAAGCCATTCAGAAATTTTATGAAATCGAAAAACGAATCAAGGATTTCGCCCAAAAAGAAACCGAGAATCTGAAGTTCTAAAATTTTTTATCAATCACTATTCCTTTTTAAACACACTGAAAAAACAAGCCAAGATAACCAAATGAAACAAAACTATTTATTATATCTAAGTATTGCATTCCTAACTTTTCTCTTTTGCGAAAACCTATCGGCACAAATCGACAGCAATATCACCAATTTATTAGTCCAGAAAAACATCATCACACAGCGCGAAGCCGATTCGCTGTTGGTCATCGAAAGTTTTAATAAAAAAGTAAATTCAGAAAATAAAATTTTTACTGTCGGTCTGGAATTCAGGCCAAGGAGCGAATATCGAAATGGCTACAGACAGCTGCCCAATGACACGACCAAAGCTGCTTTTTTTGCCTCACAAAGAAGCCGTTTAAACATCAGTTACGAACAGCCGAAGTTTAAATTCCTGACTTCAATTCAAGACATCCGCGTTTGGGGACAATACGGACAAACATCGACAACTGGGTCTTTAAATGTGTATGAAGCTTTCGCAGAAGTAGAAATCGTAGAGAATTTCTCAGCCCGATTAGGGCGTCAAAAAGTAGAACTGGACAACGGCCGTTTATTCTCGGCGGCCAACTGGAGTCAGGCAGGACGAGCACATGACGGAATTGACCTTATCTACAAAAATGACAGAATCGAGACGGAGTTACTCACAGCTTTTAATCAAAGTTCGGAACGGATTTTTGAAACAAACTATTCTCCAACGACTTTTAATAATTACAAATTATTGAACTTGCATTATTTGAGAGCAAAGCTGAATCAAAATTTTACTCTAACAACGATAAATGCCGCCGATAGTTTCGAAAGCAAAACCAATCCGCAGACATTATACACCAGAGCCACTTCGGGAGGGCGTTTGGAATTCGAAAAAGACAATCTCTATTTCACTTTCAGTGGCTATTACCAATACGGACAATTGCAGTCGGGAGCAGTTATCTCGGCATATTATTTTCAGCCCGAAATACAATACAGGCTAAAAAAATGGACAACCCGTTTGGGTGCAGAAATTATCAGCGGTGACGATGCTACAAAACCGTCTGAAATTTCCAAATCTTTTGTTCCTCTGTATGGAGTGGCTTGGAAGTTCATGGGAAATATGGATTATTTTACCACTTTCCCTAAGGATGTTCAAAACGGCGGATTGATAAATCCCTATTTATTTTTCTATTATGACTGGAATAAAAATCTTTCCCTGCGTGCTGATTTTCATTTGTTTTACTTGGAAAATAAAATCTTGGATTCTCAAAAAAATGTTGTCGATCCGTATTTGGGTTTTGAAAACGATTTGATTCTGAGGTACAAATACAATTCTTTTACCAGCATTGATCTTGGCTTTTCATATTTATCAGCAGATAAAAGCATGGAAGTCTTAAAAGGAGGAAATAGCAATGCAACACCAGTTTGGAGTTATGTTATGATTACCTTTAAACCCGAATTATTTAGTTCTAAAAAATAACTGTAAATAGTTAAAATTTTTAATTAGAAAAACAAATAACCTCAAAGGAGATTCCTACGGAATGACAAAACTGTATGTTTTTTTTAATCTGTGAAAATCAGTGGAATCAGTGGCAAAAAAGAATCTAAACCCAAAATTAATATGAAAACCAAAATAAAACTATTTTCCTTATTTATCATTTTATTCATTACAAGTACCATTTCTGCACAACAAAAAGCGACTGTCGTTGTAGCAGCAAACCTGAAAACAGCAATGGATTCTATTTTGAAAGTCTATAAATTAAAAAATCCGAATAATGAGATTCAGATTACTTATGGTTCTTCAGGGAAATTTTACGAACAGATTTCGAATGGTGCTCCTTTTGACTTGTTTTTTTCAGCCGATATGAATTACCCAAAACAGCTAAAAAACAATGGTTTTGTCGTTTCACCGATAAAATTATATGCAATAGGAAGACTGGCGGTCTGGAGTAAAACATTGGATCCGAACGTAGAGAAAATGAATTCACTGCTGCATCCCAAAGTAAAAAAAATCTCCATCGGAAATCCAAAAACTGCGCCTTATGGTGCCAAAACTATAGAAAGTTTAAAATATTTCAAGCTGTACAATAAAGTAAAAACCAATCTGGTGTTTGGCGAAAACATTGCCCAAGCCGCTCAGTTTGTCGCTTTTGGTGCAGCCGATATTGGAATCATCGCTTTATCGGATGCAATGTCGCCAGCAATGAAAAAAGAACGCGGAAAATACTATGTGATTCCGCAGGAAAGTCATTCGCTATTAGAGCAAGGCTGCGTAATTTTGAAACACGGAAAAGGAAATACAGCGGCTAAACAATTTTATGACTATATTTCATCAGAAAAAGCAATTCAGATTCTGACTTACTGCGGTTATTCGCAAAACAAAAAATAAAAATGTAACCACAAATTACGCAAATTCACACAAATTAATTTGCGCTAATTTGTTTAATTTGTGGTTAAAAAATTTAAGTCAAAATGAACTCTATTTCAGGAAATGTTATCGAAATAACAACCGAAGGCTCTTTGTCTATGGTTAAAGTAAAAGTTCAAAATAGTGTGCTGACTTCGATAGTAATTGATACTCCTGAAACAGCATCTTATCTAAAAACTGGAAATAACATAAAATTACTTTTCAAAGAAACCGAAGTCATTCTTGCCAAAAAAATCACAGGAATTATCAGCCTTCAAAACAAAATAGACTGCGTTGTCGATTCGTTTGAAAAAGGAGCATTACTTTGCAAAATAGTCCTGAATTTTGAAACCGCAAAAATAACTTCCGTAATTACCCGAAACGCTTTTGACCAGCTCGACATTCGGGAAAATGACGAAATCACTGCCATGATAAAAACCAACGAAATAAGTTTGTCCAATGATTGATTTCGAACCCATATTTCTCACGCTGCAACTAGCTTTTACGACGACAGTGATTTTACTTATCGTTGGACTACCTTTGGCTTACTGGTTGACATACAGCAAAATAAAATCAAAGGTAATTATCGAAGCCATTGTGAGTCTGCCGTTGGTTTTACCTCCATCAGTTTTGGGTTTTTATTTACTGATTGCCTTTAGTCCCGAAAATGCTTTTGGTAAATTTTTGGACAATTATTTCGATATCCGACTGGTGTTTACTTTTACGGGATTAGTTATTTCATCCGTTTTATACAGTCTGCCTTTTATGGTTCAGCCTGCTCAGAGCGGCTTCAAATCAATATCCAAAAACTTGATTGACGCTTCCTACACATTAGGAAAAAGCAGATGGCAGACAATTTTGCATGTCATCCTCCCAAATATGAAAACGGCATTGCTGACAGGAACTGTTCTCAGTTTTGCTCATACAATTGGCGAGTTTGGAGTCGTATTAATGGTTGGCGGAAGCATCCCAAATGAGACTAAAGTAGTTTCGATAGCAGTATTCGATGAAGTAACCGCAATGAATTATCATACTGCTAATGTATATTCGGCAATTTTACTGGTTTTTTCTTTTGTTGTTTTATTAAGTGTTTATAGTATTAACCGCCGTTTCAGCAAAATAAGTCCGTTGCCATGATTGAATTTAAAATCAGTAAAAAACTGCAGTCCGCATCGGGAGAAATGATTCTGAATCTTGATTTTCAAGTCAAGGAAAATGATTTTGTCACTTTGTACGGTGCTTCAGGTTCTGGGAAAACAACAACTTTGCAAATTCTTTCAGGCTTGATGAATCCAGATGAAGGAACTATAAAAGTAAAAGATACCTTTTGGCTGGACACCAATTCGAAAATAAATCTGCCAACACAAAAACGTAAAATTGGTTACGTTTTTCAGGATTACGCATTGTTTCCTAATATGAACATTCGGGAAAACCTTCTTTTTGCTTTGGAAAAAGGACAGGACAAAACCATTATTGACGAACTGCTGCAGACAATGGAGCTAGTTTCTTTACAGCATCAAAAACCAAATCATTTATCAGGCGGACAACAGCAGCGTGCCGCTTTGGCACGAGCCTTAGTTCGGCAGCCTGACATTCTGCTTTTGGACGAACCGCTCTCGGCAGTTGATACCGAAATGCGTTTAAAACTGCAGGATTATCTTTTGGAAGTACATCGAAAATACAACTTGACAACCATTTTAGTCAGTCACGATATTTCTGAAATTTATAAACTTTCGGATCAGGTAATCGTTATTGAAAATGGCACAATCGCAAAACAGGGGACTCCTTCTGAAGTATTTTCGAGCCATTCCAACAGTGGCAAATTTCAGTTCATAGGCGAAATTTTAAAAATCGAGAAAGAAAATTTTATTTACATCGTATCTGTGCTAATCGGCACCAGCATCGTAAAAGTCATTGCGATGGAAGAAGAAACGAAATCTCTTAGAATAGGCGAAAAAATAGTGGTTTCTTCGAAAGCATTTAATCCAATTTTGAGTAAATTGAAGTAAAAACTAAACTGAAAAATAAACACGAATTACACTAAATTTTCACTAATTGATTTGTCTTTATTTAGTAAATGCTTTGACACAATATTGTCATGCTGTAAGCATCTCCGCAAGAAAATCGACAAGAAAAGATCTATTTTGCTGCTATCAAGAAACAGATTCCTGCGGAATGACAAGTTTGCGAATTGTTGGGCGTTTGAAAAACTGCTTTTGATAACGCAGTCGAGACACCATCATAATTATCGACTGCACCCAAAACTGACAGCAGAACAGATTTATAATTTACAAATGGTATAATTTGAGTCAAAAAATCATCTTTCTATATTAAAACTTAAAACTTTGACAAACTTTAACTTCAAATTAAAGAATATGTTTATTATTTTTACCCCATAATTACAACAAACTATGGCTTCATCATTTGATAAATTCCAAAAACGCAGATTGCTTTCCTCCTATTTTTCGGTAGTCCTGAGTATATTCTTAGTATTATTTCTTTTAGGAATACTGGGCTTTTTCATTATAAATTCTAGAAAACTGGCAGATGATTTCAAGGAAGAAATTGCTATGACTGTGTTCTTTAAAAACGAAGCCAATGACAGCATCGTAAAAGCTTTTGACACAGAATTAAAAACTGCCCGTTTTGCAAGATCATTTGTATACGTTTCTAAAGAAGCAGCGGCCAAACAGCATTCGGACATTATTGGTGAAGATTTTATGACCTTTTTAGGAGAAAATCCTTTGCAGAATTCATATGACATCCATTTAAAGGCAAATTATGTTGTTAGAGACAGTATCGCAAAAATTGAATCCCGCTTTCGCAAAAACCCTATGATTTCGGATATTGTTTATGACAAGCAATTAGTGAATCTTGTAAACGACAATATTCAAAAAGTAAGTATGTGGATATTAATAGCAAGTGGTCTTTTGACAATTATTGCTGTACTATTAATCAATAGTTCTTTGCGTTTGTCCATATATTCCAACCGATTTATCATTAAAACTATGCAGATGGTGGGCGCTACCAAATCGTTTATCCGCAAACCTTTTGTTTTGCGAAGCATAAAACTTGGAATGATTGGTGCGGGACTTGCCATTATAGCATTATTAGGATTGCTGATTTACCTCGATAATACTTACCCTGGTTTAGAAATTTTAGCTGACAAGGCAATAGTAGCACTTGTATTAGTTGCTATATTTGGAATTGGTGTACTTATTACCTGGATAAGTACTTATTTTGCAACACAGCGATTCCTGAATTTAAGAACTGATGATTTATACTAATTCAGGATTTAGATCTTAGCTTTAAAACTTTTAAAATATTGGGAATGAAACTACTTCGTTCCTCGCAATGAAAAGATGAAAATGAAAAACAACGAAGAAAATAAGCACGAATTCCTTTTTGAAAAAGTAAACTATAAAATTCTATTGATTGGAATTGGTGTAATTGCGCTGGGCTTTATCCTCATGTCTGGTGGCGGGAGCGACGATCCAAATGTATTTAACGACGAAATATTCAATTTTAGAAGAATCCGCTTGGCACCAACAACTGTTTTAATTGGTTTTGGAATTACTGTTTATGCTATTCTTAAAAATCCTAAAAAAGATCAATAGATAACTAGACAAATTAGATCATTAGAGCGTTTAGACTTCTAAAAAATCTAAGATATCTAAACTTCTAAAAGTCCAATAATCTAAAAATCCAAATGAATACACTACAAGCTATTGTTCTTGCCATTATTGAAGGTATTACCGAATTTCTGCCTGTTTCTTCTACCGGCCACATGATTATTGCTTCGTCCTTTTTTGGGATTGCTCACGATGACTTTACCAAACTTTTTACTATTGTAATTCAGCTGGGAGCAATCTTATCGGTTGTAATTTTGTACTTCAAACGCTTTTTTCAATCCTTTGATTTTTATTTCAAATTATTAGCAGCTTTTATGCCTGCTGTTGTTTTTGGCTTGCTTTTCAGCAAAAAAATTGATGCTTTGCTTGAAAACCCAGTAACAGTTGCCGTTTCCTTATTGATAGGCGGTATTATTCTGCTAAAAGTGGATGAATGGTTTAATAACCCAAATGCATCAGAAACTTCAAACGAAATAACGTATGTTCAGGCTTTAAAAATTGGTTTATTCCAATGTATTGCCATGATTCCGGGAGTTTCCAGAAGCGGTGCTTCTATTGTGGGCGGAATGTCACAAAAATTATCTAGAACTTCTGCAGCCGAATTTTCATTCTTTCTAGCAGTTCCTACCATGCTGGGAGCTACTGCAAAAAAATGTTATGATTATTATAAAGATGGCTTCGTACTATCAGATGATCAGATTAATTTACTGGTTATTGGAAACATTGTGGCTTTTATAGTTGCACTATTGGCAATAAAAAGCTTCATCGGATTTTTGACCAAAAACGGTTTTAAATTTTTTGGCTACTACCGAATCATTGCTGGAATTGTATTGCTGGCAATTCACTATTTTATCCATCCATTGACTATAATCTAATGACAGCCGAAGACTTTTTGAACGGTCAGGTTCTCTTAATTGATAAGCCTTTGCATTTTACTTCCTTTCAAGCGGTAAATAAGCTTAAGTATGCATTAATCAACAAAGCAGGATTGCCCAAAAAATTCAAAATTGGACATGCAGGAACTTTAGATCCGTTAGCTTCTGGCTTATTATTAGTCTGTACTGGAAAATTCACTAAAAAGATTTCTGAATTGCAGGGTCAGGCCAAAGAATATACAGGTACTTTTTATATTGGGGCAACGACTCCTTCCTATGATCTGGAAACTGAAATAGATGAAACTTTCTCAACAGATCATATAAACGAATCCTTGATTCACGAGACCGTCAAACAATTTTTGGGTGAAATTGATCAAAAACCACCTGTTTTTTCAGCCATAAAAAAAGACGGAGTACGTCTGTACGAACACGCCCGAGCTGGTGAAACGGTAGAAATTGCTTCGAGAAAAACTACCATTCATGAATTTGAAATCACCCGGATTGCACTTCCTGAAGTTGATTTTAGAGTTGTCTGCAGTAAGGGAACTTATATTCGCTCTCTTGCTTATGATTTTGGAAAAGCTATGAATTCTGGATCGCATCTGACTGTTTTGCGCAGAACTAAAATTGGCCATTATAATGTAGCAGATGCTATAAATGTCAATGATTTTGAGCAAACCCTTATTTCAAAATTATAATCACAAAAAAAACGCATTACAAATATCAAAGTGAATTTGCAATGCGCTTTTGCTGAAATTTAAAGTGTATCAATTTATACACTTTTTCAACTTGCTTACTTCATTGATCAATAATGAACTGCACTTTCATTTCCAAATAGAAAATGTGACACATAATCATAAAATTTTTCAAATAGTTTTTTCATAACGATGTTTTTTAATTGTTAAACAATATTTAAAGACACCTAAAAAAAGTAAATCAAAACAGCAGACCTGATTAGCAATCAGCAAGTTACATTTTTTTTATACAAAAAACAAAAAAAATTACAGACAGACACATTCTTTTATAGAATACATTTTTTCAAGGACTTCATTTTGCACAGACAGCCCTTTATCATGCAAATACCATAGCTGTAATTGTGTTTTGGCCTCATCATCAATGCCTCCAAATTGTTCTTTATAATTATTAATTAAAACTGCGGCACCTTTAGGCCTTGGCCCCCAATGATCGCAGACTTTACCAGATTCTTTATCAATAATCAGCAGCTTTGGGATAGCCCTGGCTCCGTTTGTCAAATATTGATTCATCACCTCATCATTCGCATCGCGGAAAATAATTTTCAATTTAATCTTATTAGTTTCGCAGGCCATTTTATTCAGCACTGGCAAAATTTGGGCTGCATCTCCGCACCAGCCTTCAGCAATAACCAGCCAGATATATTCTTTTTTTAACGATTTTAATTTAGCTGCAACCCTTTCAGGAACTTCTAAGGTTTTATCCAAGCGTTTCATTCTTGTCTCGTTCAGGATACTATAATCCAGCAATTCCTTTGATTGATTATTTCCTGTTGGCTTTCCTTCAGCAAGCAAATCAGTTACCACTTTTTTGTATTCTGAATAGGAATAGCTGTTAAACAATGCTTGGGCGACTAAACGTTTCATTATCCTTTAATTTAATTCATATTAAAAGAAATTTACATATTGTTATTGCTAAATTGGAGTTTCTTTCATCGTTTTTTCGCGATTACTCTAAAGCTTCCTCAATAACAATATGCTCATTTCATATACAAGTTTATTTAATACAAATTTACAGATATGAATATGTATAAAATGTGATAAAAATCACTTTGGATCAAACAAAATAAATAATTATAGTATATTCTGCAGTCCTCCTTTCAATTAATCATAAATCACACTACATCAATAAACAATAGATATCCTCTAACTACTGGCACCCTCTTTTTTGATAAGAAAAAATCTATTAATTCAATGTAATGAATTAATATTTTCGTATACTTACACATAAAAGCCATTACTCATTTTTAAAATTATTAAACCACAAAATGAAAAAATTATTACTACTTTTTACCACACTGTTAACCGTTAGCAGTTACTCTCAAATTTCTTATGAAAAGGGTTATTATATAGACAATTCGGGGCAAAAAACTGAATGCTTTATTAAAAATAATGACTGGTTAGGCGATCCTACTGATTTTAAATACAGACTGTCCGAAAGTGACGATATAAAAACAAATAATATCGATTCTGTCAAAGAGTTCGGAATTTACGGCATCACAAAATATATAAGGGAGACTGTTGAAGTAGAAATATCAAGCGAGGACATCAATGATATGAGTTATGACATGAATCCTAAATTTAAACAAACACAGCTGTTTTTAAAAGTATTGATTGAAAGCAAAGCAAATTTATATTCAGGAGGAGGCAGCTCAGTAAAATATTTCTATAATGTGGACGGCTCAAAGATTGAGCAATTAGTGTTAAAAAGTTATAAAAACTCAGAGAATCAGATTGTAGAGAACAATATGTTCAGAAAACAGCTATTCGACAATTTAAAATGCTCATTAATTGACATTAAAAATCTTTTGAAACTTAAGTATAATGAAAACAGTTTAGTGAATCTGTTTAGCGAATACAATAAATGCAGTAATGCTAACATTGTTGATTACACTATGAAAAAAAAGAAAGATGTATTCAACTTGACGCTAAGACCGCGTATAAACAGTTCTTCACTAAGCATAAACAATTCCGAATCCAAATACCGAAGTACTGATTTTGGAAAAAAAACAACTTTCGGATTTGGAATTGAAACAGAATTTATTTTACCATTTAATAAAAACAAATGGTCAATTTTAATAGAACCCACCTATCAAATTTATGATGTTGAAACAACAAAAGATGCTACTACATATACTACTCCATTGAAAGCAGAAGCAACATATAAATATCTAGAAATCCCTGTAGGCTTAAGACATTATTTTTTTCTAAACAGCAATTCTAAAATATTTATAAATGCTTCTTTGGTTTTTGCTGTGGCTTTTAATTCTCAAATTCAATATAAAATCGGAAATATTGATTATTCAACGCCATTAGAGATTAACAATACATCAAATATAGCTTTTGGAATAGGTTATAAATTCCATAATAAATACAGCATTGAAATGAGATATAATACGAGCAGAAAAATTTTATTGGATTATAATTTTTGGGATTCTGATTATAAAACCACTTCAATTATTTTAGGCTACACACTGTTTTAAAATTATGCTGATGGAATGACACAAAATGTCGGATTATAATTTTACAATCCGACATTAAGCCATCGTAACTTTTTTAAAAGAATCTAAAGAAAAGCACATGCATTACGCATCAAAATATTTACGCCACTAATCTTAAAAACAGGTAAAAATCTTACAAAAATTTAATTTAAATTTTTTAAGTAACACTATTTTCAAAAAAAACAGAATATGTCTATATTTGCACAAATTTCGTAAGATTTAGCTCGATGGCTTACGAAATTGCTTTCGATAAACGAAAGTGACCTTAAAAAAAATAAAACTGACTGATGAAATACAAAAGAATCCTTCTGAAATTAAGTGGTGAAGCTTTAATGGGTGATTTACAATATGGTATTGACCCGAAACGATTGTCCGAATATGCCGATGAAATCAAACAGATTCACGATACAGGAGTTGAAATTGCAATTGTAATTGGTGGAGGAAATATTTTTAGAGGTGTTGCAGGAGCCAGCAAAGGAATGGACAGAGTACAAGGAGATTATATGGGAATGCTCGCTACAGTTATTAACGGAATGGCATTGCAAGGCGCTATTGAAGACAAAGGAATAAAAACCCGCCTGCAGACTGCTTTAAAAATAGAATCCATCGCAGAACCTTATATTAAAAGAAGAGCCGATCGTCACTTAGAGAAAGGGAGAATTGTAATTTTTGGCGCAGGAACAGGAAATCCATATTTTACTACAGATACAGCCGCAGTTTTACGTGGCATCGAAATCAATGCTGATGTTATATTAAAAGGCACAAGAGTTGATGGCGTTTATGATTGTGATCCAGAAAAAAATGCTTCAGCAGTTAAATTTGATTTCATTTCTTTTGATGATGTGCTGAAAAAAGGATTAAATGTAATGGACACAACTGCATTTACCCTGAGCCAAGAAAACAAATTGCCGATCGTGGTTTTTGACATGAACAAATCAGGAAACTTATTGAAAATCTGTGAAGGAGAAAATATTGGAACAGTAGTTAATATATAATAGACCATTAGATTTTTAGACTTCAAGAATTTATATTGACAGATTAAATTAATAGTAAACACTAATAAATCTGTTAACTTTTAAAATAAATATAGTCTAAAAATCAAATAATCTAAAAATCTAAATTATGACTGAAGAAATTGAATTTATATTAGACAGTACCGAAGAATCCATGACTGGTTCTATTGAGCATTTAGAAAAAGCTTTTTTAAATATTCGTGCGGGCAAAGCCTCACCTGCAATGCTTGGAAGTGTTTTTGTAGATTATTACGGGTCTGCTTCTCCATTATCGCAAGTATCCAAAATAAGCGTTCCTGATGCCAGAACAATTACTTTGCAGCCTTTCGAAAAAAACATGCTGCACCCTATTGAAAAAGCAATTATGATTGCTAATCTTGGATTTAATCCAATGAATAATGGAGATGTGATTATAATCAGTGTTCCCCCGCTTACCGAAGACCGAAGACGAGAGCTGGCAAAACAAGCCAAATCTGAAGCGGAAGATGCTAAAATCGGAATTAGAAATGCCCGAAAAGATGCTAATACTGATATTAAAAAATTAGAGAAAGAAGGTACTTCAGAAGATATATGCAAAAGTGCCGAAGAGCAAGTGCAAAACCTGACTAACTCTTATATTAAAAAAATTGATGAACTTCTTGCTGTAAAAGAAGCCGAGATCATGAAGGTTTAATCTCATGATGTGACAAATATTAAATCTGTCTTGTTTTTTTGAGCAAGACAGATTTTTTTATTCCTATTTTTGTCCAGCAAAAACACATATAAACGCACTGTATTAAACCGTTTTATGAAGCACTTTATTTTACTGTTCTTCTTTACGCTTTCTCTTCAGGCACAATTTCAAGCCAATGGAATTGTGAAAGATGCCTCTACACAAAAAACGCTCCCTTTTGCATCCATTGTTTTAAGTGATGGCACAAACGCTATTTCGGATGTTGATGGAAAGTTCAGCATCGCATCCAAACATAAAATAGAATCCATCAGCATTTCTTATGTTGGATACATTAACGAAACTATCCAAACAACAAGCAATCAATCATTTTACAAAATAGCGCTTACACCAAAAATAAACCCGCTGAACGAGGTTTTTATCGCTAAAGCAAATCCAGCTTTGGCCATAATAAAAAACGCTATTCAAAACAAAGCAAAAAACAATCCCCAGCAGAAACTCAGCAGTTTTGAATTCAAATCCTACAACAAACTCATTGTTACTGCCAATCCAGATTCTATCAATGGCAGTATAGATTCGGTATTTGTCACCAGCCCTTTTGGAAAACATTTCAAAAAAATAGATTCCACTGATTACAAATTCAAGCAGCTCATAAAAAAACATCATTTATTCCAGACAGAGAAAGTATCACAATACCAATACGACAATAAGAGATTAAAAGAAACCATTTTGGGAACCCGCATGGCTGGATTCAAACAGCCTGTTTATGAAATATTAACTTTCAGCCTGCAGTCGTTCTCTATATACGACTCGAAATATGAACTTTTCGAAACTAACTACAATAGTCCAATAGCAAATAATGCATTACAGGATTACAACTACAAGCTTCTGGATACCGTTGCTATAAACGGCAGGAATGCTTTTATGATTCATTTTAAAAACAAAAAAAAGAAAAAGGAAGCCGGACTTGAAGGCATACTATACATTGACCAAAATAATTTTGGTATTGCAAAAGCAATAATGCGGATCAGGGGAATATTGAATATTAGCAGTATTCATGAATTCCAATATATTCCAGAACAGGAATTATGGTTTCCTGCCGAAAAAAAGTTTAAAATCGTAAAAGGTACCAATGATGATGATATAAAAATTCTGGGAGGTACAATCCAGTTTGATGGTGACATTGAAGAAAACCTGAAACCAAGAAAAAGAACTGAATCCGATTATGTTTATGTGCTTTCGCAAACGACCAACTTTGACATTGAATACAATACTCCTGTAGTAATCAAGAAGCCAATTGTGGCTATCGAAATTAAGGACGATGCCATAAATAAACCAGAAAGCTTTTGGGAAGAATACAGAAAAGGTAATCTGGATAGCCGCAGCAAAAGCACCTATCTCTCTCTCGATAGCATCTCAATAAAAAAAAGAATAGAAAGCAGAATCAATCTTGGAAGAAAAATCATTAGCGGCTACTTTCCAATTAAAGTCTGGGATCTTGATTTAAAAAAAATTATAAGCTACAATAATTACGAAGGCCTCCGATTAGGAATCGGCGGGACTACCAATGATGATTTTTCAAGAAAATACCGGATTGAAGGCTATTCTGCTTATGGATTAAGAGATTACGATTTTAAATACAATGCAGGCCTCGGTGCCAGAGTGGATAAGTTTTCCAATACTTGGATCAGCGGAAGCTATACTGATGACCTCAGGGAAATAGCCAGCACGGATTATGTAGTCGAAAAAAAAGCTTTCAAGATATACGATCCCCGCTCAATCAATTTCAGTACATTTTACAGGTATGAACAATGGCGAATAGCTTTGGAAACCAAAATTATCCCAAAAACGGAAACCATATTGGCACTGTCCAATTCATTTGTAACACCTAAATTTAATTATACCTATTATCTAGACGGTACAGCATACAGTTCCTACAGGATGACTACGGCAACATTATCTATAAAATGGAATCCCTTTAGCGATTATATGCAAACGCCTACTGGAAGGATCGAAGCCGAAAAAAGATACCCAAAATTTACATTTCAGCTTATACAGTCGATGCCAGATGTTTTGAAAAATGATTTTAGCTTTACAAAAATAGATTTTAAGGGAGAATATCTGATCAATCATTTAGACGGACAGCGGACTTTTTTATTATTTGAAGCTGGCCGAGCCTATGGAGACCTTCCTCTGCCACAGCTTTACAGTATTTCCCCAAACAACTTGAACCAGAATACTATATTTCAAAGAATCACATTTGCCGGAAAAAACAGTTTCGAAACCATGTATTTCAATGAATTTTTCTCAAGCCAATACATGTCTTTCCAATTCAAGCACGGTTTCAATAGGATTTTCTTGTTTAAAAATATAAAACCTGCCATAGATTTTGTAACCAGAATGGCTTGGGGCAGTATGCAAAATCCCGAAACACATATAGGCATAGAATACAAAACTTTGGACAAAGGCTTTTTTGAATCGGGTTTAGAGTTCAATCAAATCTATAATGGATTGGGAATTGGCGGGTATTATCGTTACGGACCAAATCATCTGGATGATATCAAAGACAATATTGCCATAAAACTTACTTTTATACTGGATTTAAGCTTTTAAAAAAACTCTGGCAATTTTCCAGAAAAAAAACTGCCAGAACTATTAATAATCAAGGTTTAATAATCAATACTGAAGGCGTATTATTGAGCCAGATACTGTGAGAGTCAATCAGTTTTTTCCAGCTTTCAAGGCTGATAATCATTAAATCCTGCTGCTCCAGAAACTCTTTTTTGATCGTTCTTTCCTGCATCATCATGATATGGTTTGGCGCAATCTGCTCGATGGAACGCACTGCTTCCTGAATCTCCCTGTTTTTTCTGGCTTCGCCCATAGAATCCGAAACCGTAATTTGGGAGCCGTTATTATGGATCAGCTTTTGGGCAAATTCCATCAGAAAGCCGTCTTCTGCAGAGAAAATCGGCACAAAAACACGGTTTATTTCTTCTAGTTGTTTATCTACCAATATTCCGACAGGCATTTTGCTGTTGGCAATAATCTGTCTTGTTCTTTCATCAAAAGGAGAATTTTCGAACAGCCCTTCTTTACCGGTAATTTTATCAATAAAACGGTCAGGATTGATAATCCGCGTTGTAAATCCAAGCACTTTCCCCAATAATGTCCCTTCAAAAATAGACTGTCCCAAACCAACCAGCAGTAAATCATAATCGCCCTGATTGGCCGTTTCGGTAATATCAGAATCAATATCATTGGACACTTTAAAATGAGTGACTATTTTTTGGTTCAGATTTTCGGATTCGGAAATAACAGGCAGAAAGACTTCTTTTTCATGTTCCTTCACATCGAAGGAATGCAGTTCCGAACTCAATGTCAAATGCATCGCAGTTACTATCGTATTGCCGCCTTGTTTCTTGACGAAACTGTTGGCTACTTTTAGCAGCAGTTTCCCTTTATCTGCTGTCGCAAAAGAAATAAGGATTTTGTATTTGCTTTTACTGCTGATTTCTTCAGGAATAGCCGTTGGTTTATCTTTGAACATAAAGTTGATTAAATCCAAGGCAGGTCCTGTCATAAACGTAGTTACCAATGCCATAATCACCATCATTGTAAAAATTTCGGCAGACAGAACACCAAGGTCATACCCAATATTCAGTACGACCAATTCCATCAGTCCGCGGGTATTCATTAAGGTACCAATAGACAGACTGTCTTTCCAGCTGTGCCCCACAAACTTTGCTGCAATTGCGCTTCCAAAAAATTTACCGGCTACGGCAACCATAATAATAACTCCCGTAACTTTCCACAGATTCGGGTCGTCAATCAGCCCGATCTGGGTTCTCAAACCAGTAAAAACAAAGAATAAAGGAAGCAGAACAACAACCGAAACATCTTCTATTTTTTCGATAAAAATAGAACGGAACTTATTGTTTTCCGGCATGATTGCCCCCGCAAGGAAAGCACCAAATAAAGCGTGAATTCCTATCAGTTCGGAAACATAAGAAGAAAGCAGTAGAGTCAAAAAGAAAATCGCAACAATCGGTTTACTCAGGCTTTCTCTTGTCGATCTCAAATCACCAACCTTTTTTAAGAAAGGGCGGACGATTTTCAGCATCACAAGCACATAAAAAACCGCCAGAACAATAACATACAATGAGCTGGTAAATGAGCCTGCCTTTACAATAGCGATAACAGCCGCAAGAATACACCAAGCTGTAATATCATCGGCAGCAGCGCAGGTAATCACAATTGCTCCTAATTTTGTTTTATGAATTCCTCGTTCGCGGACAATACCTGCCAAAACAGGAAATGCCGTAATACTCATTGCAATTCCCAAAAACAATCCAAAAGAAAGAAACTCTACTCCTGCCGGTGCAAAAGAATAATAAATATAATAAGCCAAGCCCAGACCTAATGCAAACGGAACAATAATACTGGCATGACTAATTACTACGGCATCATGCGCTTTGTTCTTGAGCACTTTTAAATCGAGTTCCATTCCTATGACAAACATGAAAAGAATTAATCCAATCTGGCTCAAAAACTGAAGATTTCCTAATGAATCCTTTGGAAACAGCATGGCCGAGAATTCCGGAAAATACATCCCGATCAAAGACGGGCCTAAAACAATACCGGCAATCATTTCACCGATTACTGTTGGCTGTCCAATTTTTCGGCAGACCCAGCCAAAGAAACGGGCTGCCAAAATAATAGTTACGATCTGTGCCAAAAGAATAGACAAAGGATGCTGCAGATTATGTGACATTGAGGTTACAAAATCATTCCAATGTCCATTTTCTTGATGATTAGACACAATATTTCGTCCAGTTTCCAGCATTTTCCCTTTTAGGATAATCCAATAGATCAATCCTGAGAAACCGCCAATCATTATCAGATAAAAAAAAGATTTCGTTAAATTTTTCATGTAGTAAGTAGTTAATTCACGTACAAATATGGGAACAGATTTTGAAAGCCTAAAACGGATTGGCAGTTAATTTTAGCTGGATGTAACAAGAGAGGAAAACTTTGTAATAACAGTTCCGTCAAATGGATTTTAAACATATAAGCCATATAAGTTTTCCCTTTTTTTATTAGCTGGAAATCTTTAAAAAGCAAAGACATTTAAGCCTATTTAAGCGATTTGAAAAAAACTTATATGACTATCCGTAACTAATACCAAACCAATAAAATTGGCCACAGATTAAAAAAATTTACACAGATTTCTTTAATAACGCTTATAAAATCTGTGAAAATCTGTGTAATCAGGCAAAAAATATTTAGTACACTTTGCGGACAGTCATAAAAACTTAAATAATCTTATAGGTCTTAATATATTGTTTTCTTTTACTTTTTTATCATATATAAAACTTATATGACTTATATGTTTAAAAAAATCAAGGAGTAATGCGTTAAATTTTCACTTTCGCCAAAAAATCATTTCTATACGTTTCACTCAAAACCAGCACAATTGGTTTTCCGCTTTTTTCATGAATAGAAAGCGTAATTTCATTATGATTGAAAAACTGCACTGCCGATAAAGCGATAATTTCCTTTTTATTCACTCTGCAAAAATCAGCCTTGGGAAGCTGATTCAGTAACGATTCAAAATTGATATTTTTCAGAATTAAAACACCGCCATCTGCAAGATATACTTCCTTGTCCCTGCTGTCTGCAGCTGTTTTTATATACTGAATCTGGTCAAAATGCAATAACGACTTTCCTTTATCAGTATTCAGATGAATGAATTTTTTGGAAGCATCCAGTTTTTGGAATCGTTTAAGAGCTTTGGCGACCGCTTTTTCCAAACGTTCCTTTGTAACTGGTTTTGTGATATAATCTACCGCATTAATATCAAAAGCATCGGCAGCATAATTTTTGTAAGCAGTTGTAAAAATAACAAGTTTGTCCTGCAGTAAACCCGCCAGAGTCAAACCGTCAATTCCAGGCATTTCGATATCCGAAATACACAGATCAAAATCGAGTTTGGGAACTTCTTCCAGTAATTTTTGAGGATCATTAAACGCTTTTACAATTTCCAATTCGGGAATCTGCTCACAAAGCATTTTCAGGTAAGTCAAACCCGGAAGTTCATCGTCAAGAAGTAAGCATTTGATTTTTGTATTCAAGGAGATTGATTTTTAAATGCGCAATATAAATGTCGTTTTCAACAAATTTATCCAATTTGAACTGATTTTTGTAGATAATTTTCAGCCGCTGTTCCAAAGTTGTGGCTCCAATACCGCTTCGTTCTTTTATCAAAGCTTTTTTCTCCGAAATTTTATTGGAAACTGTCAGACTGAAACAATTGTCCTTGAACTCAAATAATATCGAAATAAAAGCATCGGCGCTCTGCAGATCGGCGTGCTTGAAGGCATTTTCTATTAAATCAATCGAAATCAGCGGTGCCAGCAGATTTTGTTCATAAAGCTTTTCGGTTTCGTCAATCTTGGTTTTCACTTTCAGTTCAAAAAGCGGGCTTACCTTAATTTTGTTGATTTCAATCAGATTTAAGGCAAACTGGATTTCTTCTTTTGGAGAAACAAACTTTTTTCTGCTTTCGTATAAAATATAATCCAGAACATTCGCCAGTTTATCCAGAGCAAAATACGTCTGATAAGCATGAGACTGAATCGAGTTGAGAATATTTTTGAAAAGATGCGGATTGAGGCGTGACTCCAGCGTTTCCAGCTGCAGATTATTAACTTTCATTTCCAGCAGACCAAACTGCTCTTCAACACTTTTTTTAGCTTTTGCGGAAGCGGTCAATCTATAAATAAGATAACAAAGCACCACAGCGAACACCAGAATAATTACCAGTAGTACATATATGAGAGTGTTGTTTTCTTGTGCGTTATCCATTTGATTTGAAATATTTAAAAAGATTTTCTATCCACAATTCATAGTATTCCTCAGAAATCAGATCCTACATTTTCTTTGCGTCTCAGCGCCTTTGCGTGAAATTGGCTCGCAAAGACGCAGAGACGCAAAGTATTAATGAGCTGAAACGAATTTCAATCCAATTATCGAAGATATCAAAGTAAACAAAAAGAAAAGCCTCCAGAAAGTGGCAGGTTCCTTAAACACAAAAATCCCAACCAAAACTGTTCCGACTGCGCCAATTCCTGTCCAGACTGCATAAGCCGTCCCGATTGGCAAGGTTTGCGAAGCTTTGTACAGCAATGTCATGCTAATGGAAAGTGCTATAAAAAACCCAGCCATCCACAAAGTCGAAATCATCCCTGAAGTTTCTTTGGCTTTACCCAGACAGGTGGCAAAACCTACTTCAAACAAACCTGCGATGATAAGTAAAATCCAGTTCATAATTAAGGTTTTATAATCAATACAGATGGTACACCGCTCAGCCAGCCTGAACTGGTATCCAGCAAATCTTTCCAGCTGTCCAGGCTTACAATCATTAAATCCTGCTTCATCAAAAATTCATCAAGCAGAATAGATTCGTTATTAAGAATTACATTGTTAGGGAATTTTTGTTTTAGAGAGCTAACCGCACTTGCAATAACAAAATTAGATTCCATGTGTCCTTTCATATCCAAAAAGGTAACAGCAGTATTATTGTTATAAATTAATTTTTGGGCATAATCAATCAAAAAAGAATCTTCAGAACAATATATAGGAACAAAAACCTGGTTGACTTCTTTCAATTCCTTGTCAATCAAAACTCCCAATGGCAGTTTTACCCTGGTTACAATCTGTCTTGTTCTATCATCAAATGGTGAATTAGCAAACAAGCCTTCTTTACCTGTAAATTTATCCAGCAATCGTTCGGGATTAATAATTCGGGAAGTAAATCCGATTACTTTACCTAATATAGTTCCTTCGAAAATAGATTTTCCCAAACCAACTAACAATAAATCATAATCTCCCTGATTGGCAACATCAATAATTTCGGACTCAACATCCAGTGTTGCCTTGAAAACAGTTGTGATTTCCTGTTTTAAAATAACCGCTTCTTTCACAATAGGGCTGAAACTGCTTTTCTCCTTATCTTCCATATTGAAAGAGTGCATTTCATCACTCAAGGACAAATGCATCGCAGTAATACTCGCCGATTCGTTTTGTTTTTTTACCAGACTATGTGCTAATCGCAGCAGTGATTTTCCTTTTTCATTGTTTCCAAAAGAAATCAGAATTTTGTACTTGCTTTGGTCAGCTTCCTCGTCATGATCGGTGATATCGGTAGTTTTAAAAATATAATTAATTAAATCCAAGGCAGGTCCTGTCATAAAAGTAGTAATCAATGCCATAATTACCATCATTGTAAAAACTTCGGTTGTAAGCACTCCAAGTGCCAATCCGATGTTTAAAACAATTAATTCCATCAGGCCTCGTGTATTCATCAAAGCCCCAATGATAAGGCTGTTTCTCCAGCTTTGTCCAACAAATTTGGCCGCCAGGGCACTTCCAAAAAACTTGCCTATAACAGCAACCAGAATAATAAAACCAGTCACTTTCCATAAATAAGGCTCGTTAATGAGACCGATTTCGGTACGTAATCCTGTGAATACAAAAAACAAAGGCAGCAGCAATATTACAGACACATCTTCGACTTTGGAAATAAAAACCGTTCTGAATTTCGGAACATCAGGCATAATTGCCCCCATCATAAATGCGCCAAACAACGCATGGATTCCAATTAATTCGGTTGCATACGAAGATATTATCAGCAATAAAAAAAAGATAGCCACAACAGGCTTGCTTAAACTGTCTTTGGAACCATACAAATCACCTATTCTTTTCAAAAAAGGTTTCACTAGATAAATCATCGCCAATACGTAAATACCTGCTAATGAAATAATGTACATTGAACTCTCAAAAGTTCCCGCTTTTACAATCGCAATTACAACTGCCAATAAACACCATGCCGTGATATCATCGGCAGCAGCGCAGGTTATGGCAATAGCTCCTAATTTGGTTTTGTGCATGCCTCTTTCCTGAACAATTCGTGCCAAAACCGGAAAAGCGGTTATACTCATTGCAATTCCCATAAACAAACTAAAAGAAAGAAATTTAACTCCCTCGGGCGCAAAACGATTGTAAACAAAATAGGCCAGACCAATACCTAATGCAAACGGAATCACGATACTCGCATGGCTGATAACAACTGCTTCTTTAGCCCTGTTTTTCAGCACCTTGATATCGAGTTCCATCCCTATGACAAACATAAAAAGTATCAATCCGATCTGGCTCAGGAATTTCAAATTCTCTAATGAATTGGAAGGAAAAAGCGCCTGGAAAAATTCTGGAAAATACAACCCTAATAAAGAAGGCCCGAGTGCAATACCTGCGATAATTTCGCCAATTACGGTTGGCTGCCCAATTTTTTTGAAAATCCAGCCAAAAAGCCGGGCGACCAGAATAATCATAATGATTTGAGCTAATAAAATAGCTAAAGGATCCTGCACATTATGAATCATTGATGTCAAAAATTCCTGCCAAGAATCCCCGCTCACTTGAGGATGAGGAATTGTCTCATTGCCTTCCAGCTGTTTCCCTTTCCTGACTATGAAGTATATCAAAGCTGTAAAGCCACCTGTAACACCTAAATAAAACAATGTATTTTTATACTTTTTCATAAAGTTATTTTTCAACGATTTTGCATAATCCTTAAAAAAATCAAATATATATAAATTACAGGCTGCAAAGCTATTTTGAACTAAAATAAAAACAAAAAAATAACAATCCAGCTAAGAAAAAGATTTCCCTAAAAGACTAGGGTTATAATGGTTTTACATACCTTTGCAGATTTAAAAATTTGACATGATTAAGTGGTTTAGCTTAGGATTCTGGGAATTAATTGCCAGAGTCGTACTTCGAAATAGAATTTTAATGTTGTCCATCGTTGTTGTGGCAACAGTTTTATTGGCAATGCAGTGGAAAAACATCCATTTTACGCATACCGAAGCCAATATGTTACCCGAGGACAATATTGTAAACATTGAATACAATGCCTTTTTGGACAAGTTTGGCGAAGAAGGAAATCTGGTCATTATTGGTGTAAAAGACAAAACTTTTTTTACTCCAAAAGCCTATACTGCTTGGGCAAAATTGATGAACACCTTAAAAGGGGACAAAGCGGTTGATCTGGTTATTTCAATAAATGACTTAAAGAAATTACAAAAAAACGAAGCGCTTCAAAAATTCGAATTGGTTCCTTTAGTCGATGCAGGCAAAACCAATAATCAGGCTTATCTCGAAAAAATAAAAAAGGAGCTGTTTAATGATCTGCCTTTTTACGAAGGACTGCTTTTCAATAAAAGATCGGGAACGATCCGCTCTGCCATTTATCTGGACAAAAAAATCGTAAACACTCCTGCCAGAAAGGATTTCATCACTGACAGATTAGTTCCAGCCGTAGAAGCATTCGAAAAAGAAACCAAAATAGACCTTCGTGTTTCGGGAATGCCATACATCCGAACATTAAATTCGCAGACAATTATCAGCGAAATAAGTCTTTTCATCGGAGCTTCATTGTTGGTAACCTCACTGCTTTTCTTTTTCTTTTTCAGAAGTTTCAGAGCAACACTAATTTCGATAGTTATTGTAATTATTGGTGTAATGTGGTCTTTTGGCTTCTTGGGATTATTAAATTATGAGATTACTGTTTTAACGGCATTGGTTCCTTCACTGATTATTGTAATCGGGATTCCAAACTGTATTTTCCTGACCAATAAATACCATCAGGAATACAAAATCCACAGAAACAAAGCCAAAGCTTTACAGCGTGTTACGACCAAAATTGGGATGGCAACCTTAATGACGAACGTAACTACGGCGATAGGATTTTTCACTTTTATCACTTCAAATAACAAACTGCTGATTGAATTTGGAAACGTAACTTCCATCAACATTCTGGCATTGTTCTTTTTGTGTATTATCGTAATTCCGGTTTTTCACAGTTACATTCCGGCTCCAAAAGACCGTCACATCGAGCACTTGGACAGGGGTTATGTAAAATGGTTCATGGACTGGATTTTACGAAATGTAAAAGAAAGCCGTTTCTCAATTTATGTAGTGGCCGTTTCTCTTTTGGTATTCAGTATTATCGGAATTTACAAAATGCGTATTTCGGGCAGTATTATTGAAGACATGCCTAAAAAAGCACCTTTTTTCCAAGACATTATCTTCTTCGAAAAAGAATTTGATGGAGTAATGCCTCTCGAAATCATGATTGACACCAAACACAAAAAAGGAGTCATGAAACTTTCTACGCTTAAGCGAATGGACGAGCTGGAAACCGCAATTGATGAAATTCCCGAATTATCAAAACCTATTTCGGTTGTCAATCTGGTCAAATATTCCAAACAGGCCTATTACAACGGAAATCCGAATTACTACGAATTGCCCACTTCGCAGGAACAGGCTTTTATTTTGTCGTATGCCAAAAATGCTACCAAAAACACCAAAGGCGACCTAATGAAAAGCTATGTAGATAAAACAGGCCAGTTTGCCCGAATTACTACTTTCATGCGTGATGAAAACGGAGGCGTAATGCCAATCGTTGAAGCTGAAATCCGCAAAAAAGCCGATAAAATTTTCCCTCCGGACAGATACCATGTAACTATTACAGGTAAAGCATTAGTGTTCCAAAAAGGGACGGGCTACCTGCTGGACAATCTGCTTTCGTCATTGGTTTTCGCCTTTTTCCTGACGGCACTTTTAATTGGATTTATGTTTCGTTCTTTCAAAATGATCTTGGTTTCAATTATTCCAAATTTACTGCCGTTGCTGTTAACAGCCGGAATTATGGGCTTTTTTGACATTCCGCTGAAACCTTCAACAATATTGGTTTTCGGAATTGCATTTGGACTTTCGGTCGATGATACTGTTCGATTCTTATCGCAATACCGAGAGGAATTAAAGAAAAACAACTGGAAAATCCGCAAATCGGTTTATGCGACTTTCAATGATGCCGGTTTGAGTATGTTCTATACGTCAATCGTACTGTTCTTTGGATTTTCGGTATTTATGCTGTCCAGTTTTGGAGGAACCATTGCCCTTGGCGGACTGGTTTCACTGACTTTATTATTTGGAATGTTATCCAATCTGATGTTACTGCCGGCTTTGGTTTTGACCCTGAATAAAACATTGGCCAACGAACAGGATTTCATCGAACCTAAACTCGAAATACTGGAATTCACTGATGAAGAGATTGAAGATTTTGAGAAAAAATAAATTACAGAAACTACTGCATTATAACTTCAAATAAAAAATCCAGCTTCGGCTGGATTTTCTATTTGTTAATGCTTATCTGCTTTTCTATTCTAATTTAAAAAATCAGTGTTAATCCGTTTTATCCGTGTCATCTGTGTCCCAATACAACATATGCACAGCCTAATAGCAAAAGACATCGAATAACAGTAAACTGCTCCAAAAAAACACAATACAAAAACCTGAATACACCTCTCCGAAACATGACAATTTCAAACAAATCAACTATATTTGCAACAGAATTATAACAATATTTTCTTTGATTCAACTTCAGAAATTTAAAATCAAAAATCAAAATGAGACACACAAAAGTTAAAGACTTATTAAACAGCACAACGACTTTACAGGAAATTAATGCTAAAGGCTGGGTTAGAACTTTTAGGAATAATCAGTTTATTGCCTTGAATGACGGTTCAACGATTAATAATATTCAATGTGTTGTCGATTTTGAAAATACCCCTGACGAAACTTTAAAGAGAATTACAACCGGCGCAGCGGTTTCGGTAACAGGAACTTTGGCCGAAAGTAAAGGCGCAGGTCAGAAATATGAAATTCAGGTTACTAAACTTGAAATCCTTGGAGACTCGGATGCGGAGAAATTCCCGATGCAACCGAAGAAACATTCATTAGAATTTCTTCGTGAGAATGCGCACTTACGTGTGCGTACGAATGCTTTTGGGGCGATTATGCGCGTGCGTTCGGTTTTATCGTATGCGGTGCACAGTTATTTTCAGCAAAAAGGATTTGTGTATGTAAACACGCCCATAATTACAGGTGCAGATGCAGAAGGTGCTGGTGAAATGTTTCAGGTGACTTCGCTGCCACTGGATAATCTGCCTAAAAATGAAGAAGGAAATATTGACTACAAAAAAGATTTCTTCGGAAAACATACAAACCTAACGGTTTCAGGACAATTAGAAGGCGAAACTTTTGCAATGGCTTTGGGACAGATTTATACTTTCGGACCAACATTCAGAGCCGAAAATTCGAATACTTCCCGTCATTTGGCAGAGTTTTGGATGATTGAACCGGAAGTTGCTTTCAACGATTTGAATGACAATATGGATCTTGCCGAAGATTTTATCCGATATGTGATTAAATATGTTATTGAAAAATGTCCTGATGATTTGAAATTCTTGGAAGGCCGTTTATTGGAAGAAGAAAAATCAAAACCACAGGCTGAAAGAAGCGAAATGGCTTTGCTCGAAAAACTAAACTTTGTACTGGAAAACAATTTCAAACGTGTTTCCTACACCGAAGCAATTGACATTTTAAGAGATTCTACTCCAAATAAAAAGAAAAAATTTCAATACATCATTAACGAATGGGGCGCTGATTTACAATCGGAACACGAACGTTATCTGGTAGAAAAACACTTTAAATCACCGGTAATTTTATTTGATTATCCTGCCAATATCAAAGCTTTCTACATGCGTTTGAACGAGGACGGAAAAACAGTACGTGCAATGGATATTCTTTTCCCTGGAATTGGCGAAATCGTGGGCGGTTCACAGAGAGAAGAGCGTTTTGATGTTTTGGTCGAAAAAATGAAAGCCTTAGGAATTGACGAAGAAGAATTATGGTGGTACCTGGATACCCGCAGATTTGGTTCGGCTGTTCACTCAGGCTTCGGACTTGGATTTGAAAGACTGGTGCTGTTTGTAACCGGAATGACAAACATACGTGACGTAATTGCGTTCCCAAGAACACCTCAGAATGCAGAATTCTAAAAAGTTTATTGCTGTTTGAATGGTTTAAAATTGTTTAAAGTTTTTTAAATTTGTTTAACGGTAGCTTTAAATGTTTAAACAATCTTAAACTTTTAAACACTTAAACAATATTAAACCTTAAGCCTTCAGACCCTCAATATGCTAAAGCAATTTTTAAATTTAAAAATATCTCAGAAATTATCTCCACAGCAGATCCAGCTGATGAAGTTAATTCAGCTGCCAACGCAGGCATTTGAACAGCGGCTGCTGGAGGAAATGAACGAGAATCCTGCTCTGGAATCTGGAAAAGAAGAGGATGACTATGAAAAAGACGAGTTCGACACGGAAGAATACGATGATTATGAAGATTCCGAAGCGGACAGAATAGATTCGGAAGACATTAACATAGACGAATATTTAAACAGCGACGACACTCCTGATTATAAAACACAAACCAACAATTACAGTGATGACGATGAAACCAAGGAAACGCCTTTTGCGGCAGCGATAAGTTTTCATCAGGATCTCATCAATCAGCTAAATACTTTTATACTAAATGACGAAGAGCGCGATATTGCCGAATTTTTGGTCGGAAGTATTGACGACACGGGATATATTCGAAGAAGCATTCCGGATTTGGTTGACGACATGGCATTTACCCAAGGAATTTACACTTCTGAAAAACAAGTAGAAACGATTCTGAATATCATTCACGAACTGGAACCTACCGGCGTTGGTGCACGTGACCTGCAGGAATGTTTACTGTTACAGCTCAAACACAAAACACCAACAGAATCTATTGATCTCGCAACAGCTATAATCGATCAGCATTTTGATGCTTTCGTGAGAAAGCATTATGATAAACTGACTCAAAAACTTAATATTTCCAACGAACAGCTCAGAAATGCCATTCACGAAATTGAAAGGCTCAATCCAAAACCTGGAGGATCTTTTTCCGGAAATACCAAAATCACCGAAAACATAGTACCCGATTTTGCTATCCGCATCGTTGACGGCGAACTCGAACTTACCTTAAACGGCCGAAACGCCCCTTCCCTGCATATTTCCAAAGATTATCAGGAAATGATGCAGACTTATAAAGAATCGAAGGATAAATCAAGTTCCCAAAAAGATGCCGTACAGTTTATCAAGCAAAAATTAGACTCGGCAAAATGGTTTATTGATGCTATAAAACAGCGTCAGGACACTTTGTTTGTAACGATGAATGCCATTATGCATTATCAGAAAGATTATTTATTAGACGGCGATGAAACGCGTTTGAAACCAATGATTCTAAAAGATATTGCCGATATGATCGGACTGGATATATCCACCGTTTCGAGGGTTGCAAACAGTAAATATGTAGAAACTCCTTATGGAACCAAGCTGATAAAAGAATTCTTTTCCGAAGCCATGAAAAATGATCAGGGCGAAGATGTATCGACATTCGAAATCAAAAAGATCTTACAGAATACTATCGAAGACGAAGACAAAAAGAATCCGCTTCCAGATGACCTTTTGGCCGAAATACTAAAAGAAAAAGGATATCCGATTGCAAGAAGAACCATAGCCAAATACCGTGAACAGCTGGAAATCCCAGTTGCCCGGATGAGGAAAAAACTGTAATTAACCTCTCCGAAAACTAACTTCTTGAAATCTGCTTTTTAAAATTGAAAAAGATACTTCCCATATTTTCCTATATATTTCATCCGCTTTTCACTCCTGTACAAGCTTGTATTTTGTATTTTGTATGCCACAGCACTGATTTTAGCATAAAGCAAATCATTCCTTTTTTTTGGCAGATTTCCATTGTAACTATTATAGTTCCGATGGCTTTATATTACCTGCTTCGTTATACGGGAAAGGTAGACAGCATCATGATTGCCGATTTAGAACAGCGCAAGATACCGCTGATTTTTCAAAGTTTTCTGATTATTATATTGCTGCGAAGAAGCATTCCGCTTGAGTATTATCCAGAATTGCATTTTTTCTTTATAGGCGCTTTATTTAGCACGTTATTTGCACTTGGACTGCTGTATCTCAAGTTCAAAGCCAGCCTGCACATGCTTGCTCTTTCGGCCTTAACCGTTTTTGCTTTTGGATTAAACATTCATTTACAGATGGGAAACATATATCTTGTTCCTTTTTTACTGCTAATGAATGGAGTTGTAGCTTCATCTCGTCTGGTAATGGGAGCTCATACCCCAAACGAAATAGTTATTGGAGTACTATTAGGAAGCATCCCACAGATAGCATTTCTTTTTTTGTGGTTATAAAATATAGAAAACCACACCAAGACTCAAAACATTCATCGTAACCCGTGACGAATCAATTTGAGCAGTAGATTTAAAAAAAGAATTCAGTCCATAATATACCTGCAGATTAAAGGCACTATATCCCATCGAAATATAAACACCATAAAGCAGCTCTTCAAAATCTTTATTCCCTTTAATTACGATTTTCTGATTGTTATCATCAAAAACAGATTTGTCATACAATAAATAACTTACTTTAAAACCACCATATAGCCTAAAAAACTGAAAGCTTTCGGGAGTAGAATCACGCCATCGGATTTCAAGTGGCAATTCTACCCTAAATTGCTCAAATCTATTTTTATCATAATTAACATTGGACGGTATAATACCATAAATAGGACTATTACTCGTTCCCACAATAGCCATATTCTGGATATAATTATTAAATGAAAAACCAATTCCTGGAGCAATAGCAAAAGTCCTGCTTTTGTTTAATGGAAAATCCCTAAGAAAACCGGCAGAAAACCCAAATGAAATTTTATCTTGAGATAGACCATCAGGCTTTTTTACAATAGAATTATAATTGAGCCCAGCATAAAACTGATCTTCCCTGTAAAGACTGTCAATTTTAACGTGCAGCGTATCAATTGAGAATTCCTTATCTTGAGAAAATCCCCTAAAAATGGACAAAAAAAGAAAACAGCCAAGAAATAATCGCATCATTAGTCTGAGAGGTTAGTGGCAAATAAGGATTAAAATCTGCCAAAACGTTATGCATATACAAATATCATAAAAAAACGCTCAACCTGTTTAAGATTGAACGTTTTCTTTTTGCAGAGAGGAAGGGATTCGAACCCTCGATACAGTTACCCATATACTAGCTTTCCAGGCTAGCTCCTTCAACCACTCGGACACCTCTCTTTATTTCGGAGTGCAAATAACACTAAAAAAAATGACTTTCGAAAATAAAAATTCAATATTATTGCATTTCTCCTCTTAATGGAGTTTCAAATACCTTTTTGAAGTCTTCCTGCGGTATATTCTGCCCCAGTAAATACATTAATTTGGTAATCGCCGCTTCCGTGGTGATATCTTTCCCGGAAATGATTCCTAGTTTTTTCATCGTGGTACTGGTTTCGTAATGTCCCATACTCACACTTCCTATAGCACATTGTGTAACATTGACAATATGCAATCCTCTATTAACCGCATTCTGCAAAAGCGACAAAAACCAATCTTCGGTCGGGGCATTTCCGGCTCCGTAGGTTTCCATGACAATCCCTTTCAAACTTTGAATATTCAAAATCGCCGAGAGTACAGTTTCACTTATTCCTGGAAACATTTTGATGATGGCTACATTGTTATCCATACGTGTATGAACTTTCAACACACTTACTTCGTTTACGGGCAAGAACAACTCAGAATTGACTTTTAAATGTACTCCTGATTCAACTAGGAAAGGATAATTAGGAGAAATAAATGCTCGGAAATGTTCGGCATTTATCTTAGTTGTCCGGTTTCCGCGATATAATTTATATTCAAAATAAAGACATACCTCTTTGATAACTGGCTTCCCATTTTCCCGAAGTGAAGCAACTTGAATTGCAGTGATTAAATTTTCTTTGGCATCGGTTCTTAAATCACCAATAGGCAGCTGAGAACCTGTAAATATGATGGGCTTAGAAAGATTTTCGAGCATAAAACTCAATGCAGAGGCCGAATACGACATTGTATCGGAACCGTGAAGAACCACAAAACCATCAAATTTATGATAATGATTTTCGATTGTATTGGCAATTCCTGTCCAATGTTCGGGATTCATATTGGATGAATCTATAGGATTTTCGAAAGAAAAAGTATCAATCTCGCAATCGAGCAATTTTAATTCGGGAATATTATGAAGAAGCTTACTGAAATTAAAAGCTTTGAGAGCTCCAGTTTCTAAATCCTTGCTCATACCAATAGTTCCACCGGTATAAATCAAAAGAATTCTTGGCTTAGAGTGCAAGTGCGTCAACATATTTTAATTTATTTACAACTGGATTCGCGTACATATCCAAAAAGCTCTGCTTGGCAACAGGATGCTCATGATCGATTCTCATTTCTAGTCTTCTTTCGAAAAGCAGTTTTTCGTTTTCAGTATATAGATGAGAAAACCGGCTGGAGCAGTTCAAAATATCATAAGCGATAAAATTTGTCGTCCACAATTTGTAATTGCTAAGAATAGAATCGTCAATAACTTGTGCCAATGCCTGTACTTGCTTATTAGTAGTATCTACATTCCTGATAATGTCATCAATTTCTTTGTCAAGTACATTTCCAACATGAATGTGTATTCTTTTCTTCTGACCAATAATACCACTGAGCAAAGTCTTAAAATCTTCATTTTTCTCCTTCTTATAAATCTCATTATTAGCTTCGGCCAATAATTGTGGCATTTTCAAAGCATCTGTAGGATCATATTCATAAGAAATGGAAACTGGAACAATTTTAATTTTCTTAAAATAGTCCATTATATTAGGCTCATCCGATCCCATGGCGATCATTTTTAAAACTCCAGGGTTGGTTTCGTCGTTTCCGTCTTTGGTTCTTCCTTCTCGCTGTGCGATCCAGACCGAACGATTTTCATGCAGCAGCAGCTGTGCCATATATTCGGACAGCAGCTTGGAGCTTACTAACAATTCTCTTGGGGACAGCCCGCGCTGTACCAAAAAGTTCCTGTTTAATTTTGCTAAGATTTTCAAAAAAGATTTTTTGACCAGATTATCACCAATAGCCGATGAAGTCATATCCAAGCCATACTCAAACAGCGAAGCATTCAGCAATGTAGTATCTAGGACAATATCTCTATGATTTGATACAAAAAGATAAGCTGTGTTTTTTTCTAGTTTTTCAAAACCCGAAGTAGTTAATCCCTCGGAACTTTTCTCCAAAACCTGCTGCACCCCATGATAAATAAAATTGCATTGAAAATCACGAATAGAGTGTGTTTTACGGAGCTGCTCTTTCCAGATTTCATCGTCAACTCCTGGAAAACAAAAGTTCATCAAAGCTTTCATCATCGGATGATCAATTACTTTTATTATTCCTTCGTTTATTTCGGAATCATAAAAAGACCGGATCGCATCAAATTTATTCATTTTTGTTTTCAATTTAGTTGGACAAAAGAACAAAAAAAATATTAAAGTTACAGAAATTCTATATTAAATCCCGAATATTTCGATGGAATTATCAGTTGTTATCGTTGCAATCTCATTTGCAGAAACGCCATATATTTGAGCTAATTTATTGGCTACATTTATCAAATAACTGCTTTCGTTGCGTTTGCCTCGAAAAGGAATCGGAGCTAGATAAGGAGAATCTGTTTCAAGGACAATATGTTTTAAATCAATTTTATCCAGAAACTGATCTATCTTTCCGTTTTTAAAAGTAACGACTCCCCCAATGCCTAATTTCATATTGTATGATATGGCCTGCAATGCCTGATCATAGTTTCCTGTAAAACAATGAAAAATTCCAAACAATTCGGGTGATTTTTCTTCTTCAAGAATTTCAAAAATTTCATCAAAAGCTTCCCGGCAGTGAATCACAATGGGAAGTTTGTATTGTTTGGCCAGCTGAATCTGTTTTCTAAAAGCTGTCTGCTGCTGAAACAGATGTGTTTTGTCCCAATACAGGTCAATACCAATTTCACCAATCGCCACAAATTTCCTTTTGGCCAATTCGTTTTCTACATGCTGGAGTTCTTCCAGATAATTATCCTTTACATATGTTGGGTGCAATCCCATCATCAGAAACACATTGTTGGGATAGTTGCGCTCCAGATCATACATGCTCTGAGTACAGGCTGCATCTATCGCAGGAACAAAAAAGCGGGTAACGCCATTATCAATAGCACGCTGCATCATTTCGTTTCTATCCACATCAAATTCTTCAGAGTATAAATGGGTATGGGTGTCGGTAAGTATTGCTTGTGCTTCCAAATGTAAAATTTAATAATGCAAAATTACTTTAAAAACTGAGCTATCCAAACGGATTGTTCAAAGAACATCAGTACACAAAAAAAAGATTACAGACAAATTGAAATAAGTGACAGAGCTTACAGCAAACTTATTTTTTGATAATAATTTTAACTATTGGCAGTTTATGCTATTGGAAGTTTTGAGTACTTTTGGCACAATGAAAAATAGAGTTTTAACACTTTATTTTATCCATTTCAAACTATTATTATTAAATATCAGACAACCAATATGTTATGATAAAAAACAATATATTATTTTTTCTTTTTGCTACACTGAGTCTTTTTGGCCAAAATCATCCTCAAGAAGAAATCACTTATAACGCCATAAATTATTTCATGGCAAATCCCTCATTAGAAGGCATTAAAAATCTAAATACAGTCGAAACACTTTTTTGGAAGAGCCAAGACGAGAAAACAAAAGAAGCACTGTTATCAATCGTTGTTTTAAACTGCAATAAAGGTTTTTTTGAAAATGAATTTGGCAAAACCAGCTATGCTATTGCCAGTTATGAAAAAGCATGGAAGACATATCATAAATATCAGCTTACAGATTACGATATAATTGAAAACTGCCTGAAGCCGCTTGGAAATTTATACATCACAACAGGAGATTACAATAATGCCGAAAAAACGATTAACAGCTATTACAATATTGCTAAGGTTAAAAAGAATGATGCGCAGAAAATCATAGCAATTCTTAATTTGTCTGCTGTGTACCAAAACTCAGGCAGAACCACTGAAGCAATAAATCTAATTGAAAGAACAATACAGACCGAAAAATTGACTGCCAATCAGAGAGGATTATTATTAAATGCTTTGGGGCAGAATTACCTTTTGAGATCAGTAGATAAAGATGCTCTAAATGCTGAAGCAGCATTTTTAAAAGCTGTTCCATTATTAAAAAACAGCAATCCACAATCCGAAGCTTTATTAGACACCTATATAAATCTGCATAGGATTAAAATGAAGCATCACACAAATGAAGCTCTTGATTATTTTGCAAAAGCTAAAACTGTTTTTGAAAGCCTGCCCAAAAAAAAACCGCGGAAAAAGGCAGAATTCTATCTGCAAGAAATTGATCTGCTGCTTCGCCAGCATAAGCTGACCGAAGCCCAAAAAGTACTTCAAACCCTTTTTGCTACATTAATATCAAATTACTCAAAAGAGAAGAGCATATTGCCTAAAGAAAGCTCTCTTTATGCCGAAACTATCCTGCTTGACGCTTTAGATCTTCAAGCTGTTTTGTTTACAGCTCAAAAACAGCCCGAAAAAGCATTGAAAAGCTATGCACTCGCTTTTCATATCGAAAAATTGTTCCAGACACTTATGCTGTATGAAAATTCCAAAACTGCTACCCAGATTAAAAACAGAAATCGTGTCGAAAAATGCATTCTCATATATCAATCATTATTTGAAAAAAACGCAGACCGTGCATACATAGACAAAGCTTTCCAGTTGGTAGAACATACCAAATCACGGACCTTAAAAAATGAAATTTACAAAAACAGAACTGCTTCAAGAATAGAAAAGCAAAAAATAGAAGAATTGCGCTTCTGGAGTAACGAAATATCGAAAGAACAGCAAAAAGGAGAATTCGCAGATATTGACAAAATAAACAAGGCTGTCAAAAAACAAAACGAAACAATGCTGACAGTACAAAAATACCAGCCTTTGCGTACAAAGCAAAATAAAACAACAATCAGCATTAATGCCTTGCATTCTAAACTAGAAAAAGACAATGCTGTTATGGTCGAGTATTTTTGGGGCGAAAAAACCGTGTATGCATTCACAATAAAAAACAATCAGATTTCCCTTCAATCTTTCTGCGTTAAGAAAGCCTGTGAGGAAACCATACTGCAATATTTAGATTTTTTTAATGATCCGGATAACATCACTAACAACATACGGCTATATAATAAAACGGCAGCTCAAGCATATAAAAACCTCTTGCTTCCAGCAAAATCAACTTATAAAAATCTTATCATAATCCCTGATGGTATTTTAAATTTTCTGCCCTTTGAGGCATTGATCACACAAGAATCAAATACATTGCATTTTGAAAAAATGCATTATCTTTTAAATGATTTTAATATTGCCTACAATAATTCGGCCAGTTTTTATTTGGAAACAAAGCCATTTCGCGAAAAAGAAAAAACTGTTTTGGGAATTTTTCCGGTTTTTGAGAAAACAAATCATGCCTTAACGTACTCAAAAAAAGAATTGAAATCTATACAAAGCAATTTTAAAGGCCGTTTTTTTGAAAATAGCGATGCCACTTATCAAAATTTCAAAAATAATGCGGCCAAATATTCAATATTGCATTTATCAACTCATGCAACTGCCGGTGACATTGAAACCCCAGCCAGTATCAAATTTTTCTATCGTGAAATCTTATATTCTGAGTTATATCATCTAAATATAAAACCTAATTTAGTCGTTCTGAGTGCCTGCCAAACAGAAATTGGAAAACCTTACCAATCCGAAAGTGCTATGAGCTTAGCAAAAGGATTTCAATTTGCAGGCGCACAAAACTTATTATTCTCTCTTTGGAAAATAAATGATTACACTACCTCTGTATTTATGGGTTACTTTTACAAAGGCATCAAAAAAAACAATTCTTATTTTGAATCCAATCATCAGGCAAAAATTGACTTTCTGAATGACAATAAAATTTCAAATTCAAAAAAATCACCTTATTACTGGGCTTCATTTGTATATTATGGTGGCATAGAGGACAAAGACAAAAACAATTATATACTGCTGGGATTAGTTATCTCATCCATAATTTTTGGAAGTTTTATCTTGTACAAACTTATTGCAAAACGTATTCAGAAAGAAAAATAACAATCAAAGCGTAGTAATACTGTTTTTAACTTTACAGATATTGAGTATGAAAAACCTGCATGAAAAATTAAAAAAAGCAAACTACAAAAAGATAAAATTTAAAGTAACCAAAACACAGCATCTTTTGATTAAGGCAAAAATCAATGGTATTAAGGGAAATTTTATTCTGGACACAGGTGCTTCGAACAGCTGTATTGGATTTGAAGGTATTTCTGTTTTTCAATTAAAAGCACAGGATTCCAAAACCAAGGCGTCTGGCGCTGGAGCCACTGGCATGCTGACCCAGATGGCTGCTAATAATAAGATTAAACTAGGCAATTGGAAAGACTCAGGATTAGAATTGGTTATTTTTGATCTATCCCATGTAAATGAAGCTTTAACTGCTTACAAGGCAAAGCCTGTTCACGGCATTATTGGAGCTGATGTTTTACTAAAAGGAAAAGCAATTATTGATTATTACAATCATTGTCTTTATTTGAAATAGCATACTTTTTCAACGAAAAATAAGCAACAATACCGCTGATTATCATCAGTAATCCGCCCAAAATAAAAGGCATTCCCCCAAATTCGAATGGTGCTCTTTTATGAGTAAAATAATAAAAAAGGCTCGACATTACTGGTGGACCTATAATTGTCGCTGCACTCATTAAACTGGCAATTGTACCTTGAATTTCTCCTTGTTCTGTTGGCAGAACATGGGTAGAAATTATTGCCCGCAAGGATGGACCCGCAATTCCGGCGAGACAATATGGAATTAGAAATAGAAACATCATCCAGCTCTCTGAAGCAAAAGCAAACAAAAACATTCCGATAGCATATAAAGCAATTCCAATATAAATGCTTTTCTCATTTCCTAATTTTCTGCTAGTCCATCGTATCAGCCCGCCCTGTACAAGACTTACTAAAACTCCTGCGGCACCCAGCGAAATCCCAACCATTTTTTCGTTCCAGCTAAATTTGTACATCGTAAAATAACTCCAATTGCTGTCTACTGCATGTGCTGCAACATAAATCAAAAACAAAGCAAATAATAATCCATAAAGTGATGGATATTTCTTTAGATTTAAAAAAGTTCCAATTGGATTGGCTCGTTTTAAATTCAGTGGCCTTCTATTTTCTTTCGATAAGGATTCGGGCAGAATAAAATAGCCGTATAAAAAATTCAGCATGCACAAAACTGCCGCTGCATAAAACGGAACTCTCGACCCATACTGTCCCAAAACACCACCAATAACAGGCCCAATAATAAACCCAAGCCCGAATGCCACACCAATCATCCCGAAATTTTTCGCTCTGTTTTCTGGTGTGCTTACATCAGCAATGTAAGCCGAAGCTGTAGAAATACTCGCACCAGTTAGTCCAGCAATTATTCTGCCTACAAACAGCCAGGTAATTGTTGGTGCAAATGCCAGCAATATATAATCGAGTGAAAAAGCAAAAAGCGAAATCAAAATAATTGGCCTCCGACCAAATTTATCACTTAAATTACCAATTAGAGGCGCAAACATAAATTGGGTTATCGCATAAGCAAATGTCAGCCAGCCACCATATTTTGCTGCTTCGCTGACATCACCCTGTATTAACTCCTCAATCAGTTTTGGTATAACCGGAATGATAATTCCCCATCCTGTGATATCAATTAACATTGTAATGAAGATGAAGCCGATAGCAGCTTGTTTTTTGCTTGATGACATAAATAATTTTTGGTTAGCTGCACAAATAAACAAAAAATCCGTTTAGAAAAAACTCTAAACGGATTTCTTTATTTTAAGAAATTTGCTCGATTACAATTCCAATGCCTTTTTAGCATTGCCACCCATCAATAATTCTAATGGGTTTTCCAAAGCTTCTTTCACGGCAACCAAGAAACCAACAGACTCACGTCCATCGATGATCCTGTGGTCATAAGAAAGCGCTACGTACATCATTGGGTGAATTTCCACTTTACCGTTTACAGCGATTGGACGCTCGATAATGTTATGCATTCCCAAAATTCCAGATTGTGGAGGATTGATGATTGGAGTAGACAGCATAGAACCAAAAACACCACCATTAGTGATTGTAAATGTTCCACCTGTCATATCGTCAACTGTGATTTGTCCGTCACGAGCTCTCAATGCCAATCTTTTAATTTCAGCTTCAACACCGCGGAAAGTCAAGTTTTCAGCATTACGAACTACAGGAACCATAAGCCCTTTTGGACCAGAAACTGCAATAGAAATATCACAGAAATCAAATGATTGCTTATAATCACCATCCATCATAGAGTTTACATCTGGGTACAATTCTAATGCTCTAGTAACCGCTTTAGTAAAGAAAGACATATATCCTAAACCAAGACCGCCATGTTTTGCTTTGAATGCGTCTTTGTACTCGTTGCGGATTAAGTTGATTGGCGTCATGTTTACTTCATTGAAAGTAGTCAGCATTGCCGTTTCATTTTTAGCCGAAACCAATCTTTCCGCTACTTTACGGCGCAGCATTGATAATTTTGTACGTTCCTGACCACGGTTTCCTCCTGTTGGAGTTCCCATTGAAGGTACGGCATTTACGGCATCATCTTTAGTGATTCTTCCGCCTTTTCCAGTTCCTGTTACAGTTGCTGGAGCAATATTTTTCTCTTCTAATATTTTTTTAGCTGCCGGAGATGGAGTTCCTGCTGCATAAGATGCTGCTGGCGCAGGTGCTGCTACAGGAGCTGGAGCCACTGGCGCAGGTGCTGCTTTTGGCGCTTCAGCTGCAGGAGCTGCTGCTGGTGCCGAAACTGAACCTGATGGTTTTGCTCCGTCGGTATCGATATGACACACTACAGCCCCAACCGCTACTGTGTCACCTTCTTCTGCTTTAAGCGTGATAATTCCGCTCATTTCAGCTGGCAATTCAAGTGTAGCTTTATCAGAATCAACCTCAGCGATAGCTTGGTCTTTTTCTACATAATCTCCATCCTTTACTAACCATGTTGCAATTTCTACTTCTTTGATTGACTCCCCTGGTGAAGGGACTTTCATTTCTAAAATCATATTTCTTTTAGTTTATTGTTTGTGGTTAATTGTTTATGGCTCTTGTTTGCGTTCAAAAATAAACTACAAACTAAAAACCACAAACTTTTTTATCTAAATAAATTTTTATCAAATACCATTCTAATAGCATCTGCATGACGGCGTTTTGCTCTGGTGTAGCTTCCTGCAGCTGGTGCTGAATAGGCTTTTAATGAAGCCAGTCTCCATTTGATAAAATTGAAATTCATCAGCATATAACTATAAGCTCCCATGTTTTTAGGCTCTTCCTGTGCCCAAACATAATCATCAGCATTTGGGTATTTAGCAATGATTTCTTTAATCTGCTCAGCTGGGAATGGGAATAATTGCTCTATACGAACAACTGCAACATCTTTTCTTCCGTTGTTTTCTCTTTCGGCAACAATGTCATAATAGAATTTACCTGTACAGAAAACCAATGTTTTTACCTCTTTTTTGTTCACTGCATTGTCATCGATAGTTTCCTGGAAACTTCCTGATGCTAATTCTTCAACCGTAGAGACACATCTTGGATCACGCAATAAACTCTTTGGAGAGAATACCACCAAAGGCTTACGGAAAGTTGTTTTCATTTGTCTTCTCAGCAAGTGGAAGAAGTTGGCTGGTGTTGTACAATCTGCTACATACATATTATGTCTGGCACAAAGCTGCAGGTAACGCTCCATTCTTGCTGAAGAGTGTTCAGCTCCCTGTCCTTCGTATCCGTGTGGCAACAGCATTACCAATCCGTTCTGGTTATTCCATTTGTCTTCACCACAAGAAATATACTGGTCAATCATAATCTGTGCTCCATTACTGAAATCACCAAATTGTGCTTCCCAAATAGTCAATGCATTTGGATTAGCTAAAGCATAACCATAATCAAAACCAAGAACACCGTATTCAGATAAATGTGAATTAAAAATATTGAAGTTTCCTTTTTTGTTTTCGATAGCATTCAACAAAATTACCTCTTCCTCAGAATCCTCTACTTTAACTACGGCGTGTCGGTGAGAAAATGTACCACGCTCCACGTCCTGACCAGAAATACGTACATCAAATCCTTCAGTCAAAAGTGAACCGTAAGCTAATGCTTCAGCAGTTCCCCAATCGATAGTATTATTTTCGTATCCAGCTTTTCTATCGGAAACAATTTTAGTTATTTTGTTAATGAATTTCTTGTCTGATGGCAAGGTTGATATTGTATTTATGATAGAATCTAATGATTTTTTTGCAAAAGAAGTATCTACTTTCTGCAGCATAACATCATCAGAAACCTGCTTGAATCCTTTCCATTCATTCTGCATAAATGGTGTAATGATTGTCAAATCCTTTTTACGGGAAGCTTCTAAATTTTCTTCAAGATTAGTTTTGTATTCTTTTTCCAAAGCATTTACAAAACTGGCATCAATAACTCCTTCTGCTAATAATTTTTCGGCATAGATATCTCTTGGGTTCTGATGTTTTGCAATAATTTTATATAAAACCGGCTGTGTAAAACGAGGCTCGTCACCTTCGTTATGTCCATATTTTCTATAACCTAATAAATCGATAAATACATCACGGCCATACTTCATTCGGTAATCCAGAGCAAAAGATACTGCATGTACGACAGCTTCTGCATCATCAGCATTTACGTGCAATACCGGCGAAAGTGTTACTTTGGCAACATCTGTACAATACGTAGAGGAACGGGCATCCAGATAGTTCGTTGTAAAACCAACCTGGTTATTGATTACAATGTGAATTGTACCGCCTGTTTTATATCCGTCGAGTAATGACATCTGAATAATTTCATACAAAATCCCCTGACCTGCTATTGCAGCGTCACCGTGAACAGCAATTGGTAATACTTTAGAGAAATCATCAGCAAAATATTTATCTTGTTTCGCTCTTGTAATTCCTTCTATTACAGCACCTACAGTTTCTAGATGCGAAGGATTCGGAGCTAAGTTGATGTTTATTTTTTTACCGGATTTAGTTACTTTATCAGCAGTAAGGCCTAAGTGGTATTTTACGTCTCCGTCAAAGTATTCCTGGTCGTAATCTTTTCCGTCAAATTCGCTGAAGATATCCTGAGTTGATTTTCCAAAAATATTAGCCAATACATTCAAACGGCCGCGGTGAGCCATTCCCATTACAAACTGCTCTACACCTTGTTCAGCTGCTTTTTCAATCAAAGCATCAAGAGCAGGAATTACAGATTCTCCTCCTTCTAATGAGAAACGTTTTTGCCCTACGTATTTGGTATGCAAAAAGTTTTCAAAAGAAACCGCTTGATTTAATTTATTTAAGATAGTTTTCTTTTCCTCAACAGAAAAATTAGGCTGATTATTATTCACACCCAATTTGTCCTGAATCCATTTTACAACACCAGGATTCCTGATGTACATATATTCTACTCCAATATAATGGCAATATATAGCTTTCAGCCGTGTTACGATATCCTGCAATGAACAAGGCGGAACACCAATTACCTGAGCTGCATCAAAAACAGTTGAAAGATCTGCTGCTGTTAATCCAAAATTTTCAATATCTAAAGTAGGGCTGTATGTTCTACGTTCACGAACTGGATTTGTTTTAGTAAATAAATGCCCGCGGGTACGGTATCCATCTATTAATTTTAAAACATTGAATTCTTTTTGCAGTTTATCTGAAACCAGACTGCAGTCAGCATTACTCTCTACATATTCAACAATCCGCTGAACTGGATTTTCATCATTATAAGTAGTCATTCCAAAGTCAAAACCTTGAAAAAAACTTCTCCAGCTAGGTTCTACACTATCCGGATTTTCTAAATATTGATCGTATAATTGAGCGAAAAATTCTGTATGAGCTGCGTTTAAAAATGAAAACCTATCCATAATATCGTTATTGAATATACTTTTGTTAAAATAGTCTGGCAAAAATACGATAAAGCAATTTATTTAAATCTATTTTTTTACGTACTTTTACGTAAAAATTTGTTAAAAAAGCCAGAAGCATGAAAAAATCAACCTTTACCTCCCCAATAAAGTATCTTTTCGTCTTTTTTACTATATTGTTTTACGAAAACGTAATAGCTCAATACCAGCAAATGCCTGCTGCGAGAAGTTCTTTTTGGGAAAAAGTGCAGTTTGGAGGCGGTTTTGGCTTGAGTTTTGGCAGTGGCTATACCGATATTTCCGTTGCTCCCAGTGCTATTTATAATGTTAACCCCTATCTAGCAACAGGCATTGGTCTCCAGGCAAGCTATGTTTCTTCCAAAGGATATTATGATTCTGGAGTGTATGGCGTCAGTTTTCTAACATTCATTAACCCAATTCCGGAGATTCAGTTTTCTATAAACTTAAATGAGTCTTATGTCAATAATCATTATGATGCCTATAATGGCTATAACAGTTATACAGATAATTTCTGGAATACGGCATTATTTCTTGGAGCAGGTTACCGGACCGGAAATGTAACCGTGGGTCTCGCTTATAATGTATTGTTTGACGAAAATGACAATGTTTATGGAGATGCAGTAATGCCTTTTGTTAGAGCGTATTTTTAGAAAAGCAACGCTCCTGAGAGGCAAAGTCTCTAAGCTATTTCCAAAAACAAAAAGCACAGACATAAGCCTATAGTTTTTTCACGCATTTTTGCTATCCATAGAAATCTTACACAAAGTGAGGAACCAGCTTAAGATTCCTGCGGAATGACAAACAGGACGATTTTGCATAGAATTCTTCCATACTTGTGCTTCAAAAACCTATCGAAAATTAAATAGTATCAAAAAAAGTCTTCCAACCAAACTATAGAAGCTTAGAAACTTATTTATACTTATTCCTGAACCAAACCTTCTGCCATTCTCTTTTTAGGATTAAAAAAGAAACCTGTTCGGCAAGAATTATTAGATCACTGCCATCCAGTTTTTTTATCTGATCTTCGGGGACATCAATGATATAAAGCAGATTTAAATATTCGGCAAATTTAAACTGAATCATTCTGTAGATTTTTTCGTGTAACTGGATTTTTAACTCTCCGGGCAAAATGCTTATTGGAAAATCAACTCCTTCATTGGCCAGATTAAAATCTTTATTGAGCTGCTCAATAAGCTTTAGATACAAAGACTCTTTCTGAGCTTCTTCAAACAACAAATCACTATTTAAAGGGGTAATATACATATTGACAGCTTTTGGATTTTATTTTTTTATTAAAAGAGCATTCGTTTTTTTGGATTCCCAGAATGCTGCAATTTTTACTAATAGCACATCGCCACCAGCATAGAAAAAAACCGCTCCCATTGGGGGATTAACAGCTGCAATCAGGCCAAATGTTTTGGGAACCCACTTCCAGCATTGAAAATATGTGCCAGCCAGCTCAATAAATATAACACAGACAGCAATAAAATAGTATACACTCTGCCATCGTTTTCTCTTTAGGAGCAAAAAGAAAAAGACACCGAAAATTAAAGAAAACTGATCATTCAGAAAAATTCCCACTGACACAAAAAGCAATGCAAATGCAATAGCAAAATATTTTTTTAACACAGTATCATTACTGACAGCCCATTTGGTATGGGCATAAACATAGCCCGAGGCATACACAATGGCATGCCCAAAAGGAACATACAAAGGAATAGCAGCAGTTCTATACTGATACATATCCAGCAATTTGCAAAAAATCAATTCTCCTATATAGGACAAAAAAACCATTACAAACATCAATTTCCGCAAATAGGCATCAGAAAAGAAAAAGAAAAAAAAGAAATAAATTATTGCCAGGACATTTGTAAGCTGCCTGCCATCAAAACAATTTTCTTTAAAGCCGACACTGTCAATCCCAAGTGCAAAAAGAGTAAAAAAAGGGAACATTCCTGCAAAAAGCATCTGCTTGCTGCGGCTGCTATTTACATCATTAAAAAAAACGGCTTCCAGCTTGGTATTCATACTGTTTAAACCTTTCTGAGCATTAAGCTTTCGCCAAATGACCTCAACACGGCTTTTTTATCTTCGGTTAAATTCATTTTTTCTAAAGTTTCAAAAGCTTTAAAAGTGTATTGTTCAATTGCTTTTTGAGTAGCTGCAGATGCGCCGCTTGTTTCAAAAATCATTTTCGCCTGGGCTATTTTATCTTCATTCTCTTCTGATTGGATAGAAAACAAATGTGCTAATTGCTTCTTTTCTTCGTCATTTGAAAAATCCATTGCCTTCAGAAACAAATACGTTTTCTTATTTTCTATAATATCTCCGCCCACTTGTTTTCCAAAAGTTTCCGGATCGCCAAAAGCATCCAGATAATCATCCTGCAGCTGGAAAGCTATTCCTAAATTAAGTCCGAAATTATAAATTAAATCCGCATTCTCTACAGAAGTATCTGCAATAATCGCCCCCATTTTCATAGCAGCAGCTACCAAAACGGCCGTTTTATGTTCAATCATTTTTAGATATTCGGGGATAGTTACATCGGTACGGGTTTCAAAATCCACATCCCATTGCTGTCCTTCGCAAACTTCGAGAGCCGTTTTGCTAAAGAGTTTTGCTAAATCCCTAAATACTACTGGCTCGTATTTTTCAAAAAATTGATAAGCCAAAATGAGCATGGCATCGCCCGAAAGGATTCCGGTATTCAGATTCCATTTTTCGTGAACAGTCTGCTCGCCTCTTCTCAAGGGAGCATCATCCATAATATCATCATGTACCAGCGAAAAATTATGAAAAACTTCAACAGCCATAGCTGCAGGCAGTGCTTTTTTATAATCGGCATCAAAGACTTCAGCAGCGAGCAAAGTCAGCACAGGCCTCATTCTTTTTCCGCCTAATCCCAATATGTAATCTATTGGTTTATAAAGGTTTTCTGGATCTTTATTAATTTTTTGATTTTCTAAATAAGCAATAAAAAATTCTTGATACTGAGGAATTGCGTGCATATAAATAAGTCAGATTTACTTTTTCCGAAGCTTTCATTGCTTGGATTTAAAGTTCAAAGATACAATTCAAATGTTAATTATTAAGCTGTAAACCATTGTAAAATGGAACTATAATTTTTATTTATAATATTCATCGAAAAAAAACATTGGAAACTTTGTTGGTATTTAAAGTTTCCTTATTACATTTGCAAAAACAAAAGAAACTTTATTAGTGTTTAAAGTTTCCGTAAAAAGATAAAAACAAGGAACAACTTTACTTAAAATACGAATCATGGAAAATGCATGGGCAATTGATTCAAACGAATCAGACGTTATAATAAAATCTAGACATTCTCTAATTGGCTACCTGCCTGGTGACAAAAACAATTTGAAAGGACATGTTGCCATACAAAACAACGAGGTTGAAGATGCTTCAATAGAATTTTCATTGAATGTAAATGATAAAAAAAACGTCTCGGCTGAAAAGAATAAAGAAGCAAAATTTACTGATCTCTTTGATGAAGACGAAGCACCTCTGATAAAATTCAAATCGACTTCTTTTCAAAAAATAAACAAGAACATTAATTTCCTGAAAGGCTTTCTGACTATCAAAAACGTAACAAAAGTAGTTGAGCTGGATACTGAATTTATCGGGTTCAAAAATTACAATGGAGTCGAAAAAGCATCTTTTGAAATTACCGGAAACATCAGCCGTAAAGATTTTGGGCTTGATTACAAAATGATCAGACAAAACAAAAGCGTACCTATAAGCAAAGACATAAAAATCATAGCCAATTTAGAATTCACGCATTAAGAATAACCAGTTCTCATAAAAGCAAAAAAACCAAAACTCATTTAATAACTAACTTTTACTGTACTACTGAAATTTAACTACAACAAGTTATCATAAAATGAAAGAAAAAATTATATCAAAAGCCACAGAACTCTTCTTAAAACTTGGTTTTAAAAGTGTCACTATGGATGATATTGCTGGAGAAATGTGCATTTCAAAAAAAACGATTTACAAATATTTCTGCAACAAAGAAATCCTTATCGCCGAAAGTACCGAAATGGTTCATAAAACAATTCATGAAAGTATTGACAGTGTCGCGATAAAACAATACAATGCAATAAAAGAAAATTTTGAAATCAGAAAAATGTTCAAGGAAATGTTTAAATCTGGAGAAGCTTCGCCAGCTTATCAGCTGAAAAAACATTATCCCGATATCTACAACAAAGTAATATCGAGGGAACTGAACGAATGTAATCAGGCTTTCAAACACAATATTGAAAAGGGAATCCGAGAAGGTCTGTACCGAGAACATTTAGACATTGACATCTATGTTAATTTTTATTACACACTCATTTTCAGCATTCATGGCACCACCAGTTCTGAAAGGGAATCTCAAAGACTGGAGCTGGAAGCTTTGGAATATCACACTAGAGCCATGGCGACACCAAAAGGGATTGTCGAATTAGAAAAACAATTACAAAACTCTTATATATAAACATTCAATGAAAAAAATAACCCTAATACTTTTGTGCACAATTGGACTAACTGCCAACGCACAGGTAAAAACCTTGACCTTAAAAGACGCCATAAATTATGCGCTGGAAAATAAGGCTGATGCCAAAAAATCCAGATTAGAAGTAGAAAAAAGCGAATACAAAATACAGGAAATCCGCTCCAGAGCATTACCACAGATTACCGCAAACGGAAGTTTAACTTACAATCCTATTTTACAGACCAATGTGATAGACGGTGCGGCTTTTGGTGCACCGGGAACAACAATTCAAGCCTCCTTTGGGCAGGACTGGACTTCAGGCGCAGGCGTTTCGTTAAACCAGGCTCTTTTTGACCTGAGCGTTTTTACTGGATTGAGAGCTGCAAAATCAACTCGGGAATTTTACCAGATAAACAATCAGTTAACTGAAGAACAAGTTATCGAAAGAGTTGCCAATAATTATTATTCAATATATGTACAGCGCGAAAGATTGGTATTATTGGACAGTAACTATGTAAATACTACAAAGGTTCGAGACATTGTAAAAGGACAATTTGACAATGGATTAGCCAAAAAAACTGATTTGGACCGAATTGTCGTAAAAATGTCTAACATTGACACGGAACGCCAGCAAGTAAAAAATCAGCTGGAACTACAGGAAAACGCATTGAAATTCTATATGGGAATGCCAATTTCTGAACAATTTGTGATTCCGCAGACAGAATACAATATAACTCCTGAAACATTTGCAGAAGCTCCAAATACGGAAAACAGAACAGAATACCTGCTTTTGAAAAAAAATGAAGAATTATTAGAATACAACAAGACAGCTATCAAAGCAGAACTTTACCCAACACTTTCTTTGGTCGCAGGTTACAATTATTTAGGACAGGGACCGCAGATGCCTTGGTTCGCAAAACCAAAGGACGGAGTTTACTGGTCTGATTACTCAGCAGTTGGACTAAATTTAAGAATTCCAATCTTTAATGGTTTTGGAACCCGAGCAAGAATAAAACAGGCAGATGTAGAGATCAGATCACTTCAGGAAGACATCAAAGACACACAGCTTTCGCTTGATCTTGATTACAGAAATGCAAAAGCACAGATTGAGAACAACTTTGTGACAATCACCAACCAGAAAGAAAATATGAGACTGGCACAAGAAATACTGAAAAACACTAAAAATAATTATCTGCAGGGATTAGCGTCATTGACTGATTTACTGGATGCACAAAATGCATCACTCGAAGCACAGAACAATTATACAAGAGCCATCTTAAACTATAAAATAGCCGAAGTAGCATTAATTAAATCTAAAGGACAACTTAAAACATTAATAAATAACTAAAATGAAAAAGACAATACTTACAATAATCGCAATCGCTGCTTCCTTAGGAGTAATTGGTTATGTTTTATCGAAAAACAAGGCAGAAAACAAAGCTAAAACTGATATTGTTGCCGAAAAAAATGCAGCAGTTTCTGTAAAAGTTGCTCAAGTAAAAACAGAAAATATTGCATTGGATTTTGTTGCTAACGGAAACTTCGCACCTACACAGGAACTTACTTTCTCTGCCGAAAAATCAGGAAAAGTAATTAAAGTTCTGGTTGATGAAGGAGACTATGTAAATGTTGGACAGACATTGGTAATCGTTAGAAGTGACGTAATTAATGTAAATGCTAATACTGCAAAAGCGGCTTATGATAATGCTAAAAATGATTATGCAAGATATGAAAACGCTTACCAGACCGGAGGTGTTACCAAACAGCAATTGGATCAGGCAAAACTGCAGTTAACAAATGCACAAGCAAACTTAACCCAAGCGAACATCAACGTAGGTGACACTAAAGTAAAAGCACCTATCAAAGGATTCATTAACAAAAGATTTATTGAACCAGGAACAATTCTAGCTGGAATGCCACCTACACAAATGTTTGACATTGTGGATGTTTCCAAATTAAAATTAAAAGTAAGCGTGAACGAAAGCCAGGTTGCTGGTTTGAAAATTGGAAATACTGTACCTGTAACTTCAAGTGTTTTTCCTGATAAATCTGTCACTGGCAAAATTACTTTTATCGCTCCAAAAGCAGATGAAAGCCTAAACTTCCCTGTTGAAATTGAAATCACAAACAATGCTAACAGCAGCATTAAAGCAGGAATGTACGGAACTGCCAACTTTGGAACAAAACAAAAACAAGAATTGAAAGTAGTTCCTAGAAATGCTTTCGTTGGAAGTGTAAGCAGCAATCAGATATTTGTGGTTGAAAACGGAATCGCTAAACTTAAAAAAGTAACTGCTGGAAGAATTTTAGGCGACAAGGTTGAAATAATCAATGGACTATCTGATGGTGAAACTGTTATTATTACAGGTCAGATTAATCTTCAGGATGGTAACGCAGTAGAAATTATTAAATAATTTAAAGCATTAAGCTATAAGCCATAAGCATTAAGCTTATTGCCTACAGCATAAAGCATAAAGCAACAAAAAATGAAATTAGCAGAAATATCCATAAAACGTCCTTCGTTAATTATCGTTCTCTTCACGATACTAACTCTTGGAGGACTGTTCAGTTACAGCCAATTGGGCTACGAGCTGATTCCTAAATTCGAACAGAATGTTATTACGATTTCTACTATTTATCCTGGAGCTTCTCCAAGTGAGGTGGAAAATACCGTTACCAAAAAAATTGAGGATGGTATCGCCTCTTTGGAAAACATCAAAAAAATTGATTCCAAATCATACGAAAGTTTATCAATCGTATCGGTTACACTGACATCGAATGCAAAAATTGACATTTCGATGAATGATGCACAGCGTAAAGTCAATGCGCTTGTGAGTGACTTGCCAGATGATGCCGAAACTCCAGCCTTAACCAAATTCTCTTTGAGTGATTTACCAATTATGACTATTGGTGCCAATGGTAAAATGGACGAAGCAGCTTTTTATGATTTGATCGATAAAAAGATTGCTCCTGTTTTATCCCGTGTGCAGGGTGTCGCGCAGGTAAACATCATTGGTGGTCAGGAACGTGAAATTCAGGTGAACCTTGACGCAGTAAAAATGCAGGGTTACGGGCTTTCGGTTCCGCAGGTACAGCAAATGATTTTATCTTCGAATCTGGATTTCCCAACGGGTAATATTCAAACCAGAAATCAAAAAATATTAATCCGTTTAGCGGGTAAATACAAAAGTGTAGATGAATTAAGAAACTTGGTTGTTTCATCTAAAAACGGAATCGAAATCCGTTTACAGGATATTGCTGATGTTCAGGATGCTCAAAAAATAGCAGAAAAAATCTCAAGAGTAGATCAAAAAAGCGCGATCATTCTGCAGGTAATCAAACAATCAGATGCAAATGCCGTTGCGGTAAGTGCCGATTTGAAAACTAAAATTTCTAAATTAGAAACTGAATATAAAACAAACGAACTGTCTTTAAAAATTGCAAAAGACAGTACTGATTATACACTAGAAGCAGCCGATTCTGTAATACACGATTTATTGATTGCGGTAATCCTGGTAGCATTTGTAATGTTATTCTTCCTGCACAGTATTCGTAACTCATTAATTGTAATGGTTTCGATTCCTGCTTCGCTGATAGCAACTTTTATCGGAATTTATCTTTTAGGATATACTTTGAACTTGATGAGTTTATTAGGACTTTCACTTGTAGTTGGTATTCTTGTCGATGATGCGATTGTGGTTCTGGAAAACATTTACAGGCACATGGAAATGGGCAAAAGCCGTATCCGTGCTTCTTTTGACGGTACTGCAGAAATCGGGGGAACGGTAACTTCGATTACCTTGGTAATTGTGGTAGTGTTCCTGCCAATTGCAATGAGTTCAGGATTGGTGTCAAACATTATTACCCAATTCTGTGTTACTGTAATTATATCTACAATGCTGTCTTTATTGGCTTCATTCACTATTATTCCTTGGCTGTCTTCCCGTTTTGGAAAATTGGAACATATTGAAGGTAAAAATTTATTTGGAAAAACCATTCTTGGATTCGAAAGCCTTTTGACACGTTTTACAAACTGGGTAACCGAATTATTAAACTGGTGTCTGGATCATTACATCAAAACTATTGCTGTTGTTGTGGTCTTGTTTTTTGCTTCGACTATCGGTTTGATGAGCGGCGGATTTATTGGTGGAGAATTCTTTGCTTCTTCTGACAGCGGTGAGTTTTTGGTTCAGATCGAAATGCCGAAAGACGCTTCATTGGAACAAACCAACTTCATGACTCAAAAAGCTGAAGCCTATTTGAAAAACGAAGAATATGTAGCCAGCCAGATTACAACTGTAGGGCAGACTTCCGAAGGTATGGGAGGATCGCAGGCGACTGCTTACAAAGCAGAGATTGATGTAAAAATGATTGACCACACAAAACGTTCGGATGTTGCTTCTGTATATGCAGCAAAAATCAAACGTAAACTGGAAAAAGTATTGGTTGGTGCCAAAGTAAAAACAGTACCAGTTGGTATTTTAGGTACTGCAGAAAATGCTAAATTAGGATTGATTGTTACAGGACCTTCAACCGAAACTGCTATGGCTTTCGCCAAATTAGCTGAAGCAGAATTACGCAGCATTCCTGGAACAACCGAAATTAAACTGACTGTTGAAGATGGAAATCCTGAAATCAACGTACAGGTGGATCGTGATAAAATGGCAGCATTAGGACTTACACTTCAGACTGTAGGTATGACAATGCAGACAGCTTACAGCGGCAACACTGACGGAAAGTTCAGAGCTGGTGAATATGAATATGACATCAACATTAAATACAATGCTTTTGACAGAAAAAATATTACTGATGTGAGTAATCTGATTTTCGTTAACAGTGCTGGACAGCAGATCAAACTGTCGCAGTTTGCTTCAATTACTGAAGGTTCTGGACCAAGCCAATTGGAACGCCGTGACAAATCGGCATCGGTAACGGTACAAGGTCAAAATGTTGGGGTTCCAACTGGGACAATTGTAACCCAATGGCAGGCAAAACTGGATAAACTTAAAAAACCAGTTGGGGTAAGCTACATTTGGGGAGGTGATCAGGAAAATCAAAGCGAAGGTTTTGGTACTTTGGGAATCGCTTTATTGGCCGCTATTATTTTGGTTTACCTTGTAATGGTTGGTTTGTATGACAGTTTTATGCACCCGTTTGTAGTATTGTTTGCTATTCCGCTTTCGTTCATTGGAGCGATGCTGGCTTTAGCGTTAACCAATAATACACTGAATATATTTACCATTTTGGGTATCATCATGTTAATTGGTCTGGTGTGTAAAAATGCGATCATGCTTGTGGATTACACCAACCAGCGAAGAGCGGCTGGTGAAACCATCAGAAGAGCTTTGATTCAGGCGAACCACGCTCGTCTGCGTCCGATCTTGATGACGACAATTGCGATGGTTTTCGGTATGTTTCCAATTGCATTGGCTTCTGGAGCTGGTGCTGAATGGAAAAATGGTCTGGCTTGGGTAATTATCGGAGGATTGATTTCGTCATTATTCTTAACCTTGATTATCGTTCCTGTGATTTATGAAATCATGGAGAAAATCAAAGCTAGATTGACTAAAGACGAAAAAATCGATTACGAAGCCGAAATGACTGCCGATTACGATCATAAAGAACTAAGCGAGGATGGTTTTAATCCGAAGCATACACTATAATACCTGAATTTAATTGTGATAAAGAAACCGCCAGAAATCTGATTTTTGGCGGTTTCTTGTTTTTTTACGGGAATGGAATGATTATATTTGGAGATTGAGCAACCTCAATAACAATAACATATAGAATATTTACGTAATACTTAACCGCTATAACATATGGATTTTAAACCCGCTGACTTTTTTATTGGATTAGTTGATTTTTTCTCCGTCCTTCTACCTGGATTTTGTGTTGTATACATTGTTACTGTCAATACATTTAATCAATGTCATAATTTTTCAAGTCCATCATGGGTATACTACGCAATAACTTCCTATATAGTTGGACACATACTATACGCCTTTTCTGGTTTGTGGAAAAAAATCTGAATGACTGGATGATTATTCAGTTTTACAGCAAAAAAGGCCTGCTTAGAAAATTATTTAAAAACATGCCCGAATCAAGAGGATTAGCATTGATTGAAGAAGCAAAAAAAATTAAAGGCGAATGCTTCAAAAATGAAAGTTATCATCAGGATATTAAGTTTTATGATTGGATAAAGATTATTATTTCAAAAGATGACCCGCAATTAATGACAATTACACAGCGGTTAGAGGCGGACTCAAACTTTTTCAGAAGTTTCACAATTGTCTGCATTGTTGCAGCTTGCTATTATTTCCATTGTACGCCTATTCTCATTAGTTCTATTTTACTATTTTTCTTTTCATTATGGAGATTTGTTAACCGAAGATTTAATGCAGAAGAATTTGCCTCACTCTATTTAATTAATAAGTATAAAATCAGAAAAATAGAATAATTACCTGCTATTACAAATTAATTATTTATGCTGGAAAGCTAATAATTCGTTGAGAGAGATTTATTCATCTGGATTTGTAAATTATATTTCAAACACTCTAAACCTTATTAAAAAAGACAAAAAGCCTAGTTAGGCTTTTTGTCTTTTCAGAGTTTTCAAATTATTTTGGATGTCTTTATTGTTTTTATTGTTATAAACATTTTTCCATTACTAGGAATTAATGTAAACCCATAAGCACTATAAAAGTCTCTCGCTTCATCGTCTATTGGTTCAACAACTACGGCTATTACTCCTAGACTCTCCGATAACTCAACAGCTTTATTTAAAGCATTGATTAGTAAGAACTCTCCATATCTATTCCCTTTGTCTCTTTTATCAACGGCTAATCTACCTAATAATATCGTGGGCAAATTAATGTATGAAGACGGTAATTTTTCGGCTAAATCTTCTGGAAATTCAGACCTGCTAATTGTATTACTGGATAAAGTATAATAACCAACTACTCTTTTAGTTTTTACTTCATTTAAAACATAACAAACTGATAAGTCTCTATTATAATCTTGTTTTGCTTGGGTTCTTATATAACCATCTAATAACTCTTTACCACAACTAAATTCTTTTTTTACGTGTAATTTATTTAATAATTCTAATTTTAGGCTCATCTGATTCGACTAATTTTGAATGGTTAATTTGAGCATTCTTAAGTTTGTCGTTTGCCATAGGGGGATTTAAAATTGTATCAATAAATATTTTTTTATCTTCTAAAGTATTCAAAATACTATTATTTTCATTTACAATTTTATTCGCTTCATTTGTTACAAAAGTAACAATAAACTCACTGACGTTTTTAAAACCACGCAATGCTGACGCATACTTAATCAATTCCTTTTGTTCTTTGCTAATACGAACATCTATACGGTCATTAATTAATGTTGCCATATGTTAACTATATTAAATTTGTCTATTATGTTTATAAGTCCTTTTATAAATTTTTCGCACTTTTTTCTGTTTCCTTTTTCTTCTTTTAAGTTATTTTAAGTTATTCGAATTAACATTTTTAAATTTATTTTTTAATTAAACTTAAAATTTCGTTTCGTTCTTATCCCATTTGAATTTTAAATGATTTTTTTTTTGACTACTAGAAGCCGTATTAGCTTTTACAAACGTACGTAAAAAAACCGTACGTAAAAAATTTTGTGAAATATTTTAATTTCTAAATCATTTAACTCACCATTTTATGCTAAAGAAAAATATCATGGTATTTATTTTTAGCAACTCCCTGCTCAACATATTTCGGCTTTGCGCTTTTTTAATACTTTTTAAAATTGTAAAAAATCATTCAAATCCACAAGAATTAGGATAGCTCGGTCAGAAAATATTCTTTTTTGAACCACCTTATTAACTAACATATTACAGTAATTTTATTTGGAATTATTTTCGCATTCAAAAAAAAATTAAAAAAAACTCGATTCTCGTAAAATATTTATCAAGTTCATTTGTCTACATAAATAGAAGGCTTCTTAAAATGAATTTAAAAACAAAAAAAATATACCATGAAAAGAAAAGGTTTTAAAATAGCAGGAATAATATTGCTCGTCATTGCAGCAGGCACAGGATTCAGTTTTGCAGTCATGCTGTTGTGGAATGCATTGATGCCAAGCATATTCGGATTAGGAATTATCAGTTTCTGGCAGGCATTGGGCTTACTTGTTCTTTCCCGTCTGCTGTTTGGCGGTCACGGGCATCATGGCGGTCCGGGATTTGGAGGTATGCGCCATAAAAACGGCATTCGCGAAAAATGGATGAGCATGACTCCCGAAGAGCGCAAAGAATTTGTTGAAAAACGCAAAGAAAACATGTGTGGCGGAAGATTTGGCCGAAGACGTTTCTTTGGTGACAAAGATTTTGATTTCGACAGTACTGACTTCGACAAAAAAGATAATGAGTAATAAAGAACCGCAAGATGTCGGAAAGCTGGTAACAGCTCACAAACCTCGATTGGACGCGTTTATTCGTAAACGCGTTTCAAACAAGGAAGATGCCGAAGACATTCTGCAGGACGTTTTTTACCAGCTGGCAAAAGTGGATACGGCGATGAATCCGATTGAGCAGGTAACTGCATGGCTGTATCGCGTAGCCCGTAACATGATAATCAATAAACAAATAAAGAAACATGAAGAAGAACTACCCTCTTACCTAAACGACGATGACGAGATGCTCAATGATATTTCTGAAATGCTTTTTAGCAAGCAGACATCCCCATCTCCCGAAACAGAATATTTGCGCTCCTTAATGTGGGTCGAACTGGAAAATGCATTATCTGAACTGCCACTGGAACAAAGAGAAGTTTTTGAAAAAAACGAATTAGATGGTTTGTCATTCAAGGAAATATCCGAAGAAACCGGTATTTCGGTCAATACATTGCTCTCGCGAAAGCGGTATGCTGTTTTGCATTTGCGGAAAAGATTATCCGAATTGTATGAAGAAATCATTTACTCCTGATTTTGTCAGTTATCACGATAAAAATTGACAGCCGTTCATTATTTATTATATAATCACCTAATTTTTAATAGAATACATTTTAAGCAATGGAAACTTTTTTTGTTTTTCTAGTTTCCTTTGTTATATTTGCATTACAAAAAAATTACAAAAAGACAGTAATTATGAAAAAAGAGTGGAAAATTGATGCTAGTGAATCGGACGTATTGATAAAAACAAGACGCTCTTTGATTGACTACATGTCTGGAACCAAGAATAATTTTAAAGGGCATATTGCCATACAAAACAACGAAGTAGAAAATGCCTCTATCGAATTTTCATTGCATGTAAATGACAAAGAGAGCAACTCGGATCTAAAATTAATTGACTTTTTTGAGAAAGACGAAACACCTGTAATTCAGTTTAAATCGACTTCTTTTCAAAAAGTAAATAAAAGCATCAATTTCCTTAAAGGCAATCTGACCATTCAGAACATTACCAAAGTCGTGGAATTGGATGCCGAATTTATTGGATACAGTGACTACAACGGAACCAAAAACGCATCGTTTGAAATTGTTGGAAATATCAACCCAAAAGATTTTGGCTTACATTATAATTCGTATACAAGTCACAATGGTTATGCAGTGGGATCCGACATTAAACTTATTGCCAACCTGGAATTCAAAAATCAATAATAGCAAAACCATTAATAACCAGTAACCCAATTCAATGAAAGACAAAATTATATCCAAGGCCAGTGATCTGTTTTTAAAACTAGGTTTTAAAAGCGTTACCATGGATGATATTGCCAGTGAAATGTGCATTTCGAAAAAAACAATCTACAAATATTTTTGCAACAAGGAAATATTGATTGATGAAAGCACGGAATTGGTTCATAAAACCGTTCACGAAGTCATTAACACCATTGTAGCCAAAAATCACAACGCAATTGAAGAGAATTTTGAAATTCGAAAAATGTTTAAGGAGATGTTTCAGGCGACAGATACTTCTCCGTTATATCAATTAAAGAAACATTACCCCGAAATCTATCAAAAAGTAATGTCTCGGGAAATTGATGAATGCAATATGTGCTTTAGGCAAAATATAGAAAAAGGCATTGAACAGGGATTATATCGAAAAGACTTGGACATAGCTATTTATGTAAAATTCTATTACATTTTAATCTTTAGTATTAAGGAAAATACTATTTCCGAAAAAGATTCCGTTAGACTGGAATTGGAAGCACTGGAATATCACACTAGAGCAATGGCAACCCCAAAAGGAATTGCCGAACTCGAAAAACAATTACTTAAAACCAATATATAATGAGGAATCTATTTATACTAGCCTTTAGCCTATTTGCCTTGAGCGTTCATGCCCAAGATAATAGCGAGCAGAAGAAAAGCTATTCATTTACTTTACAGCAGGCAATTGACCATGCACTTGAGAACAACTATACTGCAATCAATTCGGGACGCGATATAGAAGCAGCCAAAGAAAAAAAATGGGAGACCACGGCAATGGGACTTCCTCAAATTAATGCCGGAGTCGACTTTACCGATAATTTTGTATTGCAAAAATCAGTAGTTCCTGCAGAATTTTTTGGAGGAAATCCAGGCGAATATGCCGAAGTTGCTTTTGGAACCAAATACAATATGGTGGCAAGATCTACTTTGAGTCAGCTTATTTTTGACGGCTCCTATATTGTAGCACTTCAAGCTTCCAAAACGTATTTGAAATATTATGAAAACGCCAAGCGAAGAACTGATATTGATGTCAAGGAAATGGTTATTAACTCCTACGGCAATGTTTTGCTTGCCAAAGAAAACATAGCAATCCTTGAAAAAAACATCGCATCATTACAAAAAACATTGAACGACACAAGAGCTACCTATAAAAATGGATTAATCGAGGAAGAAAGTGTTGAGCAGCTGGAAATCACCTTGGGTTCGCTGGAAAGCACTTTAAACTACAACAAAAGGTTATTGGATATTACCTATAAAATGCTAAAAATAAATCTTGGAATTGATATCAATGCAGAAATTACCTTGACAGACAGGTTAGACGATTTGACTATTCAAAACATGGATCTTGCGTTTTCAAAAACAGAATTTGATATCAATAACAATATCAGTTACAAAATAGCAACCAATTTTGAAGAGCAAAGGACTCTCGAATACAAGCTTCAAAAAAGCAAGGCATTGCCATCATTATCGGCCAATTTTAATTTCGGGTACACTGCATTTAAAGACCAATTCGATTTTTTTTCCAAAAACCAGAACTGGTTTAATTACTCCAATCTAGGGGTGAGCTTAAATGTCCCCATATTTAGCAGTCTGGCCAGAAGTTCCAGAACACAGCAAGCCAAAATCGCCTTGGATCAAGCCAAAACCCAGCTGAGCGAAACGGAACAAAAATTGAAATTGCAATATGCTACCGCAAAAACGGAATACGAATACAGCATTGCCGATTACGAAACTGCCAAAAGCAATCTGCAGCTATCGGAAAGAATCGAGAAAAAACAGCAGATCAAATTCACCGAAGGGCTTTCAAGCAGTTTTGATTTCAATGATGCACAACGCCAATTGTATACCGCGCAACAGAAATATATTCAAACAATGGTGAACATCATCAACAAAAAAGCCAGTTTAGAAAAAATTACAACTAACTAACGATTTCAATAAATAATAGATATATGAAAAAAGCAATTATAATAACCACTTTATCAATTCTTTTAATTGCCTGTGGTTCATCAGACAAAAACCAATCGATCGATTCAATTATAGCTTCCAAGGACATTAAGGCCATAACTGCAAAAAAGGCCGAACTGCAATCACAGCTTACTCAAATTGATGAAGCTTTGGCAACTTTGGACGTAAACAAGGAAGTAGTAGCCTTGGTAACTGCAATAAAATTAAAAGATACTACCTTTAATCATTACCTTGAAATACAAGGAAGTATCAATACCAATGAAAATGTATTGATTCAGCCAGAATTTCCAGGCAATTTAGTTGCATTGAATGTAAAAGCGGGTCAAAGAGTATCCAAAGGACAAGTATTGGGTCGCACTGACGATGGTGGTATGAGTCAGCAATTAGCAAGTGCCGAAAACCAGTACGCTTTGGCCAAAACAACTTTTGAACGCCAGAAAAATCTATGGAGTCAAAAAATTGGTTCCGAAATACAATACCTTCAGGCGCAAACACAAATGATTTCGGCTCAGAAAGGCGTTGCACAAATCAAGGCTCAAATTGCAAAAACCGTAATCAAAGCACCATTTTCGGGAACTATTGACGAAGTATATGTAGAAAAAGGGGAAGTGGTTTCTCCAAGTCCGCAAGGCTTAATGCGAATTGTGAATTTAGGCAACATGTATGTTTCGACTTCTATTCCTGAAACCTATATAGGGAAACTAAAAATTGGAACCGAAGTTGATGTGTTTTTAACTTCATTGAATAAAACATACAAAGGAAAAGTTCGCCAGATTGGTAATTTCATCAATCCAAACAACAGAAGCTTCGGTATTGAAGTAAGTGTTCCAAATCCTGATAATCTGTTACGTCCAAACCAAGTTGCCAAGCTAAAAGTTATCGATTATGTAAGCAAAAATGCTGTAGTTGTACCAACGAATGTGATTCAGCAAGACGCTAAGAAAAACAATTTTGTTTATACGGTTGTTAATTCAAATGGGAAATCAGGAATTGCCAAAAAATCAATTGTTCAATTGGGTAAATCCTCTGATAACGTAACCGAAATTTTAAGCGGTCTAGATGCTGATGCAATAATAGTTACCGAAGGAGCGAACACCATTTCGGACGGGATGAAATTGAATTTCTAAAACAGTTTGTGGTTTATGGTTAATCGTTTATGGTTATCCGCAAACGAAAAAACAATAAACAACAAACAATAAACTTTTAAATATGTCACACCAAAACATAGAATTCGGAATATCAAGCTGGGCTGTCAAAAATCGCGTTACAGTGTACATCTTGACTTTATTGATTGTAATCACTGGAGTTATTGCCTATATAACAATGCCCCGCGAAGATTTTCCGGAAATCATAGAAAACAAAGTTTACATTTCTTCAGTTTTCCCTGGAAACTCGGCTGAGGATGTAGAAAAATTAATTATCAAACCGCTTGAAAAGGAAATCAAGAACATTAGCGGAGTAGATAAAATTACCTCCAGCTCCTTTCAGGATTACGGGATGATTATTGTCGAATTTGCCGACGAAGTTACCATTGATCAGGCCAAAACCAAGATAAAAGACAAGGTCGATGTTGTAAAGGCAGATACCGACTGGCCTAATCTTGACAATGGCAGTAAAGTAGAACCAAGTGTTTTTGAATTGAATATTTCGGAAGAAGTGCCAATCCTGAACATTAACCTTCAGGGAAACTATACCACACAGCAGCTTAAAAAATATGGAGAACTGCTTCAGGACGACATTGAAGAAATCCCCGAGGTAAAAAAAGTCGATATTCTTGGTGTTGATGACAAGGAAGTTGAAATTGCTGTCGATATCTTCAAAATGACAGCAGCGCAAGTATCTTTTGATGATATTCAAAATGCAGTTAAATATGAAAATATGACTCTTTCGGGAGGAAATTTAATTTCACAAGGCTCTAGAAACAACATCCGAATTGTGGGAGAAATAACAGATCCGAAAGAACTGGAAGATGTTATTGTAAAACACAATGGAGGAACTGTTTATTTAAAAGACATTGCCGTTGTTAAATTCAAGGAAAAAGAAAAAACTACCTATGCCCGTGAGAAAGGAACCGAAGTTGTAATGCTTAACGTGAAGAAACGTTCCAATCAAAACATGATTTCGGCAATTGAGCAGGTAAAAGAAAGAATCGAAGAGGCTAAAAAATCCTATTTACCTTCGAACCTAAAAATCGAATTGACCAATGATCAATCATCAAGAGTTGAACATCAGGTTGACGAACTTTCGAACCACATTATCTTTGGTATTGTACTGGTAATGATAGTTTTGATGTTTACAATGGGGCTACGAAACTCACTATTTGTGGGAGCAGCCATTCCTTTATCCATGCTGATGGCGTTCAGTATTTTATCAGCCTTTGGATTAACGCTGAACACCATGGTACTTTTTGGATTGGTCATGGGACTGGGAATGCTGGTGGACGACGGTATTGTGGTAGTTGACAACGTATTTGCCAATATGAAAAAAGGCATGAATCGTGTGGAAGCTTCCAAGATAGGTATAGGCGAAATTGCCTGGCCGGTTATCTCATCAACAGCAACTACATTAATGGCTTTCCTTCCATTTGCCTTATGGCCCGGTACGATGGGTAAATTCATGAAGTATTTCCCAATGACATTAACGGTAACCTTATCGGCATCATTATTTGTAGCAATGGTTGTCAATGCTGCAATGACAGGAGGATCTATGGATATTGAAGACAGGAATGTCAGCAAAAAATCGGCTAAAACCTATTCTATCATTTTTACCATTATTGCAGTTATTTTTGTCCTGCTTGGAAACATTTATGATTCTAAACTGGCAAAAGCTATTGGCCATCTGGCAATCATTTCTCTTGGATTGATGTGGCTTTATAAATTGAAACTATATCAATGGACGCAGGATTTCCAGCACAGCTTCTTCCCAAGAATGGAAGATAAATACAAAAGCTTTCTGGCCAAAATCCTTACCAAAAGAAGAGCTTGGTATGCATTGGCAGGAATCATTGCAATGTTATTTTTCTCTTTTATTCTTTTGGGTATATTTCCTAGAAAAGTATTGTTTTTCCCGGATAACATTCCAAATCAGGTAATTACCTATATCGAATACCCGCAAGGAACAGACATTGAAAAAACCAATAAGGCCACCTTATTCGTAGAAAAACAGGTTATCGAAGTCTTAAGTAAATATGTAGATCCAAAAACAAATAAAAACTACTTGGCCGAATCTATCGTATCACAAGTGGGTGTTGGTGCAGGAAATCCAAACGTAGATGCAGGTTCTGCTTCGGAAACGCCTTTCAAAGGAAAGGTAACGGTGAATTTCTCCGAATTTAAATTCAGAAGAGGAATCAACACCGCCGATATCTTGGAAGAAATCAGAGGGAAAGTAAAAGCAATAGCAGGAGCCACCGTTACTGTCGAAAAAGATGCCAATGGACCGCCAGCAGGTTACCCTATCAGTATTCAATTGACAGGAACTGATTATGACGATATGCTGAAAGAAGCTGATAAAATGATTGCTTTCATAAATACCAAAAACATTCCAGGAATTGAGAGGCTAAGTATTGATGTCAACAAGGAAAGCCCAGAGCTTGAGGTTAAAGTAGACCGTGAAAGTGCCGGTAGCTTAGGGGTTTCGACAGGGCAACTGGGATTCAATTTGCGACGTTCCGTATATGGTCAGGAAATCTCGACTTACAAAGAAGGAGATGACGATTACAACATCACGATGCGTATGCAGGATGATCAGCGCAAGAACGAAAATATTTTGTTCAACCAGTCATTAACTTTCCGTAATCAGGCAAATGGTCAAATGATGCAAGTACCTATTTCTGCTGTATCGCAGACAGAAAAAACGACGACTTACAACCAGATCAAAAGAAAGAACCAGAAACGTATCATGACGGTGTATTCCAACGTTTTGACAGGTTATAATGGTGATGAAATTACCAAGCAGATTGAAGCTGATTTAAAAGGGTATCAACTGCCAAAAACCATTACCTATTCATTCTCAGGAGTGCAGGAAGAGCAAGGCAAAAACCAGAGCTTCCTGATGTACGCGCTGTTTTTGGCCCTGGCAGGAATTACGATTATTATCGTGTTGCAATTTAATTCTGTTTCTAAAACAATGGTAATTCTGTTTACTGTAATTCTTAGTTTCAGTGGTGTATTTTATGGTTATGTCATTGCCAATATGGATTTTGTAATCCTGATGACGATGATGGGAATTATTTCGCTGGCGGGTATCGTGGTGAAAAACGGAATTGTATTAATGGATTTCTTTGTTTTACTATTGGATAAAAAAGTAGAGGATAATCATTTAGAAAGTCATGATGATTTAACTCTAGAAGAAATTAAAGAAGTTATCATCGAATCTGGAAAATCAAGATTGCGTCCAGTATTATTAACGGCTCTGACTGCTGTTTTGGGATTAATTCCATTGGCAATCGGACTGAATTTCGACTTCTTCTCGTTAATAACCGATTTGAATCCGCACATTTTCATGGGTGGTGACAACGTAATTTTCTGGGGACCATTGGCCTGGACAATCATTTTTGGATTGACTTATGCAACAGTATTGACTCTTGTTATGGTACCGGTTATGTTTTATTTGGTAAAACGAACTAAATATTGGCTGAGGGATAGAAGAAAAACTGAGACTGTCAAAATATAGTTTTTTAAACTCATGAAAAAACCACCTGAAATTTGATTTTGGGTGGTTTTATTTTTTTTTTTATAGAAATGGAATGAGTATGTTTGAAAAAATGAAGTAACCATCACACATCCATATCACAAAAAGAAAAGAGTTAATTAATTATTTTAATTTTAAAAAATGAAGCTTAAAAAAATACTATTGTTGATCTTACTAAGCATGAGTTTGAATTTATTTGCACAAGTAACAACAACAAAAGAAGGTACAAAAATTGAAATATTAAAAGCTAAATTAGTTGACAATAGTAGTGTTTTTTGGAATCAGACAACTTAAGGTGACGAGTGATGATTTAAGAAAAGTAATGATTAAAACAAAAATTAAATCTACAATTTTTAACAAAACAAAATTAAGTGCATTTTCACTTTTATTCGCTACAGACTTGCAGATTATAAAGGCTATACAGGAGTTATAGGTTATCCAGAATTAATACCATTTAGAAAAGATAAAATTTACAATGAAAAGGGGAATGAGATTAAAGGAGATTGGCTACCCCCATACAGTAATTACGAAAAAGATTATTTTAATGAATTTGATAAAGAAGGGTACAGTAATTTTGAGATGAAAGTTAATTTCGGGACAACTGAAAAGCCAAAATTAAGTATTGTTTATTTTGGGCAAACTAGCTACGAAAAATTTGCCGCTGAATTATACTTTACAATTTTAATAGAAAAAAAAGATTCAGATTATGAATTATATTATAAAAATGAAAAAATAAGTGATATAAAATTTGAATAAAGACCTCGCTCAGCACCCTCCTTTCTTTGCATGTTTTTATCAATCGGGAAAAAAATTAGAAATACCCTTATCTATGATCATTTATTCAGGCATTACAAAAATCTGGAGCATTTTAAAGACATAAAAAAAGGAGAAAATCAATAAAGACTTTCTCCTTTTTTCAAATTAACTAGTAGTATTGTTTAGTTTGAAGTAGCAAAAGCATCCTGTCTCCAGTTTTTTATTTTAGAAACTTGATTATTGGAAAAATCTACTTCACTAAGACTATTTTTTCCATCTATTTGAGACCAGAAAAACCATTTACCCGTTTTTACTCCAGCCACATATTCGCCAGAAGCAATTTTGTCTCCAGCTTCATTATACGAAACCCAGATTCCTTCTAATTTGCCATTTTCGAAATATCCTTCCTGCTGTATTTGCCCATTTTCATAAAAATAGGTAGCTTTTAATTTTTTGCCGAAAGGCTCTAATACTGGTTTTGAATCTTGTGCAAAAATTACACCAGAAAATAATATCGCTGTCAATATCACAAACTTTTTCATATCGCTAATTTTTAATTGTTTACATCTTGTTATTCAAAATTAAGAACAAAATTTACATTAAAAAAACTTTTACTTAACAATTTCGTAACATAAGCAAAAGCTTAACATTGGAAACAAAAAAACCAGAGCTTAAGCACTGGTTTTACTGGTGTTTTTACCAAAACAGCAAAATTGTGATAATAAAAATTACTTAAGCAATACATCTAATTTAGTCTGTAATTCCCCAGATGATGGTCTATCCGCATCTGCGTCTACAATATTTCCTTTAGGATCAATTAAAATAAATCTCGGGATTCCTGTCACACCATAACTCACTACAAAATCGGACTGCCAGTCTTTGTCTGCAAATAATTGAATTCCGCCTAACTTTTTATCCAAGACAAATTTTTTCCACTTGTCATGATCACTGGCTTTATCAATAGAAAGGCTCACAAAGTGAATATTTTTTCCGTGATATTTTTCTTCAATCTTTTGCAGGAAAGGAATTTCAGCCCGGCACGGACCGCACCAAGTTGCCCAAACATCAATATATACATACTTGCCTTTTAAGTCGGACAGCTTGGTTTTCCCCCCAGCATAATTTTCATAATCAAAATCAGGAGAGGCTTTTCCAACAAAACTGTTCATCTTAGATGCATTTTTGTATTCCTGGACAGCATATTCATTAAATTGCTCAAATGATCTTTTTAGCGCATCTTTAAATTCAGGATCAAAATCACCCTTTTCGAGATTACCTAAATCAGATTTATTCTTTTCTTTTAACAATGATGTAAACTCAGCCTCTTCTTTTGCGAAAGCTTCATTTTGAAATTTTTCGTCTCTTAAAGCCTGCTGTGCCAAAAAATTACTTTCACTAGTACCTTTTCCTTTGTAAACAATAGTTTCATCAAATTCTTTAGCATTCATTGTCAAGTTTACCTCGGAACCTGGTTTCAAAAATAAAGTTGACGATTCTACTCCATCAGAAAAACGATAAAATCCCTTTGGAGCTTCAAAAGCAGTATCAAAAAGCTCGTTTTTATTAATTGGTATAACTTGCCTAAAATTATTTGCTCCTTTGATAACAAGTGTATCACTGTTTCTATTGGAGATTTTAGCAGTAAATTTTATTTGGTTATTACCCTGAGAAATCCCCTTAAAAGCCACGAGACCAAGCATGCTTAAAATAAAAAATTTTTTCATAATGAAAGTTTTATCGTTTTGAATACTTCAAATCTAAAGAAATTCTATGTGAAATCTTACCTATTAACAAAACATTCTATTTTAATATGCATCAAGTTGCATACTTTTCTATATTAATTTGAATTTTGTGTTTACTTTTGCAGTCTAAAATTTTGATCATGTATAGAAGTCATAATTGTGGCGAGTTAAACGCCTCAAATATTAATACCGAAGTTACTCTAGCGGGTTGGGTCCAAAAATCACGCGATAAAGGATTTATGAATTGGGTTGATTTGCGGGACCGTTATGGAATAACACAGCTTATTTTCGACGAAAGCCGTACTGATAAGAGAGTTTTTGAAGCAGCCAAAACTCTCGGACGTGAATTTGTTATCCAGGTAAAAGGAACTGTTATTGAGCGTGAGGCCAAAAACAAAAACATACCTACGGGTGAAATCGAGATTTTAGTTTCCGAATTAAACATATTAAACGCAGCTCTCACTCCTCCGTTTACTATTGAAGATGAAACAGACGGCGGTGAAGACATCCGAATGAAATACCGCTACTTGGACATTCGAAGAAATCCTGTAAAAAACAGTTTGCTTTTCCGTCACAAAGTGGCAATGGAAGTTCGCAAATACCTTTCGGATTTGGATTTCTGCGAAGTGGAAACTCCATACTTAATCAAATCGACTCCAGAAGGAGCCAGAGATTTTGTTGTACCATCAAGAATGAACGAAGGACAATTTTATGCTTTGCCACAATCACCACAGACATTCAAACAATTATTGATGGTAGGTGGCATGGATAAATATTTTCAAATCGTAAAATGTTTCCGTGACGAAGATTTACGCGCTGACAGACAGCCCGAATTTACACAGATTGATTGCGAAATGGCTTTTGTTGAACAGGAGGACATTTTAAATATTTTTGAAGGCCTGACACGTCATCTGCTAAAAGAAATAAAAGGAATCGAAGTTGATAAGTTCCCACGCATTACTTATGAGTATGCAATGAAAACGTATGGCAATGACAAGCCAGACATTCGTTTCGGAATGGAATTTGGTGAATTGAACGAATTTGCTCAGCATAAAGAATTCCCAGTTTTCAATTCAGCTGAACTGGTAGTGGGAATCGCCGTTCCAGGAGCAGGAAATTATACTCGTAAAGAAATTGATGCCTTGATTGATTGGGTAAAACGCCCACAGGTTGGCGCCAGTGGAATGGTTTATGTAAAATGCAACGAAGATGGTACATTCAAATCATCTGTTGACAAATTCTACGATCAGGACGATTTAACTAATTGGGCCAATACAACCGGAGCAAAATCTGGCGATATGATTTTCGTTCTTTCGGGGCCAGCCGATAAAACAAGAGCACAACTGAGCGCATTGCGTATGGAATTAGCCACCCGTTTAGGATTAAGAAATCCTGCAGAGTTTGCACCTCTTTGGGTTGTTGATTTTCCATTATTAGAATTTGATGAAGAAAGCGGCCGTTACCACGCGATGCATCATCCTTTTACTTCTCCAAAACCAGAAGATATGCACCTGCTGGAAACCAATCCAGGAAAAGTCCGTGCCAATGCTTACGATATGGTATTAAATGGCAATGAAATAGGCGGAGGATCTATTCGTATTCATGACAAGGAGACACAGCAGTTAATGTTTAAATATTTAGGCTTTACAGAAGAAGAAGCCAAGGCACAATTTGGATTCTTAATGGATGCTTTTCAATTTGGGGCACCGCCTCACGGAGGGCTGGCATTTGGACTGGATCGTTTAGTGGCCATTCTAGGAGGTCAGGAAACAATTCGTGATTTCATTGCTTTTCCTAAAAATAACTCTGGCAGAGATGTAATGATAGATGCTCCATCCACAATTGACGAATCTCAATTAAATGAATTGCATATTAAATTAAATGCAAACAATTAGACAAAAACACTTGAATATCAATAATTTTAGAAAAAAAATATTAGCATAATGATTTTCGTATTATATTAAAGATTACATTTGCGATATTATAAATTATTATTACTATTACAATGCGTACAGGTACAGTTAAATTTTTCAATGAATCTAAAGGTTACGGATTCATTACAGACGAAGAAACAGGAAAAGACATTTTTGTTCATGCATCAGGCATCAGCGCAGAAGAATTGCGTGAAGGTGACAGAGTTAGCTATGAAGAAGAAGAAGGAAGAAAAGGTAAAGTTGCAGCTAAAGTAGCAGTACTTTAGTGTTAAAATAGCTTACTGTTTTATTGCAAAAACGTCTAAAAAACGTTCCGACATAATCGGAACGTTTTTTTTTGCGCATACATCAAAAATCAGTTATTTATAATCATTAAAAATTAGGTTTTTTTTAAGTTAATGTTTCTACTAAATTTGTCACAAAACTTGTGTTTTAATTACACTAAAGCTATCTTTGTATCTTAATTTAAATCAATAATTGATAATTATGCAATCTGAACAATTAAACTATATTCCTGTCTTTATGCAGCTCGTTTTAGCTGTAGGATTTGTTGTGGGGATGATCATTATTTCTGGCAAATTAGGACCGAAAAGATTATCTGAAAATAAAGACAAAAATTTCGAATGCGGTATTGAATCAGTAGGAAATGCAAGAATCCCTTTTTCGGTTAAATATTTCATCGTAGCCATATTATTTGTTCTTTTTGATGTAGAGGTAATTTTCTTATATCCTTGGGCAGTGAATTTCAAAGAGTTAGGCATCGAGGGAATGATAAAAATGATTATCTTTATGATGTTGCTATTGGTTGGTTTTTTCTATATTATCAAAAAGAAAGCCTTAGAATGGGAATAATTTTAAAGAGAGCAAAACAGATTAAAAAGTATACATAATACAGAAATTGATATTCGGATCCTAAATTCGTTTATCTAATAGCTGAAATCAATATTAAAAATGAGCGATTCAAAAGTAAATATGGTTGCCCCGCCAGAAGGTGTTGTAGGAGAAGGCTTCTTCGCCACAAAACTGAACGACGTTGTTGGATTAGCACGTGCCAATTCGCTTTGGCCTTTACCTTTTGCCACTTCTTGCTGCGGAATTGAATTTATGGCAACAATGGCTTCACATTATGATTTAGCACGTTTTGGTTCCGAAAGGGTAAGTTTTTCTCCTCGTCAGGCCGATATGTTATTGGTAATGGGAACAATTTCAAAAAAAATGGCTCCTATATTGCGTCAGGTTTACGAACAGATGGCAGAACCTAGATGGGTAATTGCTGTGGGTGCCTGTGCAACATCGGGAGGTATTTTTGACACCTACTCCGTATTACAGGGAATTGACAAAGTAATTCCTGTAGACGTATATGTTCCCGGCTGTCCTCCTCGCCCAGAACAAATTGTAGAAGGCGTTATGAAACTGCAGGAATTGGTGAAAAACGAATCTGTAAGAAGAAGAAGTTCGCCTGAGTACAAAGAATTATTGGCATCTTATAACATTCAATAAAAAAAATGGCATTAGAGACAACAGAAATTCAAGAGAAGTTAATCGAAAATTTTGGTTCAAAGGTTTTCCAATTTAACCAGGAGAGAGACATTTTTACATTTGAGGCAGATGCGGAAATAATTACAGCCGTTATTCTTTTTCTAAAAAATGATTCCGCTTTACGTTTTCATTTTTTAACTGATTTATGTGGCATACATTATCCCGATAATGAAGAAAACAGACAATTTGCAGTCGTTTATCATTTACACAATTGGTACGAAAACAAACGTATCCGAATTAAATCTTTCCTAAACGGTTCCAACCCTGAAATCAAAACAGTTACAAATATCTTTTTGGGAGCCAATTGGATGGAAAGAGAAACATATGACTTCTTCGGAATTAACTTCATAGGACATCCACAATTAAAACGCATTTTGAATATGGACGAAATGGTTTCTTTCCCAATGCGCAAGGAATTCCCAATGGAAGACAGCGGAAGAACAGATAAGGATGACAGGTATTTTGGAAGAACAACAACCAATCAGCCAATAGTAAAATAAATATAATTTTTCACATTAGATAAATGTCAGAACTATTATTACCACCAGAGCATCGCTATGCTAAAATAATCAAAGAACGCCACAATGAAGACGGAAGCGAGCTTTCTATTCTGAATTTAGGCCCTACTCACCCTGCAACACATGGTATTTTTCAAAATATCCTGTTAATGGATGGTGAAAAAATCCTGGAAGCTGAACCTACTATTGGTTACATCCACAGAGCTTTTGAAAAAATTGCCGAAAATCGTCCTTTTTACCAAATCACTCCTCTTACTGATAGAATGAACTATTGCTCTTCTCCTATCAACAATATGGGATGGTGGATGACTCTTGAAAAACTTCTTGATATAAAAGTTCCTAAAAGAGCCCAATATTTACGAGTTATTGTAATGGAACTGGCACGTATTACGGATCACTTAATCTGTAATTCAATTCTTGGTGTTGATACTGGAGCCTATACTGGATTCCTTTATGTGTTTCAATTTAGAGAAAAAGTATACGAAATTTACGAAGAAATCTGCGGAGCCCGTCTTACAACCAATATGGGAAGAATTGGCGGTTTCGAAAGAGACTGGTCACCAGAAGCTTTTAGAAAATTAGATGACTTTTTGAGAGATTTCCCTGTTGCCTGGAAAGAATTTGAAAACTTATTCGAAAGAAACAGAATATTTATTGACAGAACTGTAAATGTTGGAGCTATCTCTGCCGAAAAAGCAATGGCTTATGGATTTACAGGACCTAATTTGCGTGCTGCCGGTGTCGATTATGATGTGCGTGTAGCACAGCCTTACAGTTCTTATGAAGATTTTGACTTCATAGTTCCAGTAGGAAAATCAGGTGATACTTATGACCGTTTTTGTGTAAGAAACGCTGAAGTTTGGGAAAGTCTAAGTATTATCCGTCAGGCATTGGACAAAATGCCAGCAGGAAATGAATACCATGCCGAAGTTCCTGAATACTATCTTCCTCCAAAAGAAGATGTATATCACAATATGGAATCTTTAATATATCATTTCAAAATTGTAATGGGTGAAGTTCCCGTTCCTGTGGCAGATATTTATCATCCTGTTGAAGGTGGAAATGGCGAAATAGGATTCTACTTAGTAACAGACGGAAGCCGAACTCCGTATAGATTGCATTTCAGAAGACCTTGTTTTATCTTTTATCAAGCTTATCCAGAGATGATTAAAGGCTCGATGTTGTCTGATGCGATTGTTATTTTATCAAGTTTAAATGTTATTGCAGGAGAATTAGATGCGTAAAAAGATTTCAGATTGTTGATTAACGATTTTAGATTTCAGATTTAAAAAAAATGGAAAGAACACATTACAAACAAGAAATAAATATGACCGAAGCATTGATGTCACGCATCAATGAATTAATCAGTCATTATCCTGAAGACAAAAGAAAATCAGCTTTGCTTCCCGTTTTACACGAAGTTCAGGATGCTCACGACAATTGGCTAAGCATTGAATTACAGAATAAAGTTGCCGAAATTTTACAAATCAAACCTATCGAAGTGTACGAAGTAGTAACTTTTTACACAATGTTTAACCAAAGACCTATTGGCAAATATATGTTTGAATTTTGCCAGACTTCACCTTGCTGCTTGAACGGAGTTGAGGATTTAATGGATTATACATGCGAAAAATTAGGTGTTGGTATTGGAGAAACAACCGCTGATGGGCTTTTTGAAGTAAGAGGAGTTGAATGTTTGGGTGCTTGTGGGTATGCACCAATGATGCAATTGGGAGATTTTTACAAAGAACATTTGACAAAAGAAAAAGTAGATCAGTTAATCGCTGACTGCAAAGACGATAAAATAATATTACACGATAAATAATATGTCACAAAAAATATTATTAGACAAAATCAATATTCCTGGGATTAAAACCTATGAAGTATATCGTGCAAACGGCGGTTATGCTTCTGTGGAAAAAGCATTAAAAACCTTAACGCCGGATGAAGTGGTCGAAGAAGTAAAAACTTCGGGATTGCGTGGCCGTGGTGGTGCTGGTTTCCCTGCCGGAATGAAGTGGAGTTTTATTGACAAAAAATCTGGAAAACCAAGACATTTAGTCTGCAATGCCGATGAATCAGAGCCGGGAACTTTCAAGGATCGTTATCTGATGGAATACATTCCGCATTTATTGATCGAAGGTATGATTACTTCCAGTTATGCATTGGGTGCCAATCGTTCGTATATCTACATTCGTGGTGAATATATGTGGGTTTTCAAAATATTAGAAAGAGCCATCGCCGAAGCAAAAGCAGCTGGTTTTTTAGGGAAAAATATTTTAGGATCAGGATTTGATCTGGAATTACATGTTCATTGTGGTGCCGGAGCTTACATCTGCGGTGAAGAAACTGCATTGATCGAATCATTAGAAGGAAAAAGAGGAAATCCTCGTATTAAACCGCCATTCCCAGCCGTTTCTGGACTTTGGGCTAATCCAACGGTTGTAAACAACGTAGAAACTATTGCTGCTGTGCCGTGGATTGTAAATAATTCCGGGGCTGATTATGCTAAAATTGGTATCGGAAGATCTACAGGAACTAAATTAATTTCAGCTTCGGGACACATTAAAAACCCTGGTGTTTACGAAATTGAATTAGGATTAAGTGTTTACGAATTCATGAATTCTGATGAATATCTTGGCGGAATGAGTTCTGATCGTCCTCTAAAAGCTTTTGTGCCTGGAGGAAGTTCTGTTCCAGTTTTACCAGCACATTTAATTTATAAAACTGCCGCAGGCGAAGATCGTTTGATGACTTATGAATCTTTGAGCGACGGTGGTTTTGCCACAGGATCTATGCTAGGCTCAGGAGGATTTATCGTATATAATGACACTTCCTGCATCGTTCGTAATACATGGAATTTCTCTCGTTTTTATCACCATGAAAGCTGTGGACAATGCACGCCCTGTAGAGAAGGAACAGGATGGATGGAAAAAGTATTGCACAGAATCGAAAATGGACACGGACGTGAAGAAGATATCGAGTTACTATGGAGCATCCAAAGTAAAATAGAAGGAAATACAATCTGTCCACTTGGAGATGCAGCAGCTTGGCCGGTAGCGGCAGCTATTCGTCACTTTAGAGATGAATTTGAATACCATGTCCGTTTCCCTGAAAAAATAAAAAACAGAGACCATTTTGTTGCTGAACCTTTTGAGAAAGTAAAGCATTTAGTAACAAAACAAACAGTATAAAAGTTGATGGTTGATAGTTAATAGTTGATGGAATTCCAGAAACGAACAACCGACAGCCAACAACTAACAACTAATAATATGAAAGTAACGATAGACGGTCAAGAAATTGAAGTAGAAGCAGGAACGACGATCTTGCAGGCTGCACGTATGATTGGTGGAGATGTTGTTCCGCCAGCAATGTGCTATTATTCTAAGCTAAAAGGGAGCGGTGGTAAATGCCGCTGCTGTTTAGTCGATGTAACCAAAGGAAGTGATGCTGACCCAAGGCCAATGCCAAAACTAATGGCATCTTGTGTTACAGGCTGTCAGGACGGAATGGAAATTGCCAGTAAAGCATCTCCAAGAGTTCAGGAAGCAAGAAAATCGGTAACGGAATTTTTGTTAATTAATCACCCATTAGATTGTCCTATCTGTGATCAGGCGGGAGAATGTGATTTACAGAATTTAAGCTTCGAACACGGAAAATCTGAATCTAGATTTATAGAAGAAAAAAGAACATTTGAACCTGAAGATATTGGTCCAAATATTCAATTGCACATGAACCGCTGTATTTTATGCCAGAGATGTGTACAAGTTGCTGATCAATTGACAGACGATCGTGTTCATGGTGTAATGGATCGTGGTGATCATGCAAACATCTCTACTTGTATATCAAAAGCTATAACCAATGAGTTTTCTGGAAACATGATTGATGTATGTCCAGTTGGCGCTTTGACTGATAAAACTTTTAGATTTAAATCAAGAGTCTGGTTTAACAAACCTTATAATGCACACAGAGAATGTACAACTCCAGGATGCTGCGGAAAAACTACTGTTTGGATGTTTGGAAACGAAATTCAGCGTGTTACTGGCCGTAAAGATGAATTCCACGAAGTAGAAGATTTCATTTGCAACACTTGCCGTTTTGACAAAAAAGAAGTTTCTGACTGGGTGATTGAAGGACCACGTGAATTTGAAAAAGATTCTGTTATCAATCAAAATAATTATACAAGACCGTTGGAAAAAGTAGAAATCGCTACTGAGAAAAATATTCTTTTGGGCAGAGACCAAGACCGAAAAAAAATAAGCATGGCTTCAAATCCATTGGACACTAACACTCAAAAATCATAAAAATGGAAAGTACATTTGTTATAGAAAAAGGAGTGTTTATAGTAGTAATTTTTGCTCTTACGATGCTGATGGCGATGTATTCGACATGGGCTGAACGTAAAGTAGCCGCATGGCTGCAAGACAGGGTTGGCCCTAACAGAGCAGGTCCTTGGGGACTGCTTCAACCGCTTGCCGATGGAGGAAAATTATTTGCAAAAGAAGAATTTTTCCCAAACACTCCTAATAAATTTTTATTTGTTGTAGGCCCTGCAATTGCAATGAGTACGGCTTTAATGACAAGTGCAGTTATTCCTTGGGGAGACAAACTGCATTTGTTTGGAAGAGATATATTATTGCAGGCAACTGATGTAAATATCGCTATATTGTATGTTTTTGGTGTTGTTTCCCTGGGAGTTTATGGCATCATGATTGGTGGCTGGGCTTCAAACAATAAATTCTCTTTGATGGGAGCTATCAGAGCGGCATCACAAATGGTTTCTTATGAGGTAGCAATGGGATTATCTATAATCGCTTTGACTATGATGACAGGAACTTTAAGCCTGAAAGAAATCTCAATACAGCAGTCAGAATGGCACTGGAATGTTTTATACCAGCCATTGACTTTCCTGATTTTCCTGATTTGTTCATTTGCTGAATTAAACAGAACTCCTTTCGACTTAGCAGAATGTGAATCGGAATTAATTGGAGGATATCATACCGAATATTCTTCGATGAAAATGGGATTCTATTTATTTGCTGAGTATGCGAATATGTTCATTTCCTCTACTATTATGGCTGTACTGTTTTTTGGAGGATACAATTATCCAGGAATGGCATGGGCTGTAGAAAACTGGGGAGTAAATATTGCAAACATAATTGGAATGATGGCTCTGTTTGCTAAATTATGCGGATTTATTTTCTTTATTATGTGGGTTCGATGGACGATTCCAAGATTTAGATATGACCAATTGATGCATTTGGGATGGAGAATTCTGATTCCGCTTGCGATTGTCAACATTATGATAACCGGAGTTGTGATTTTGAGAAGTGAAATTGCTGTTTATTTCGGACTTTAATAGAAAATTCCTTAGTTAACGGAACTAGCCCTGATAGAAGCGGTATCTCCCGATAAATAAAAACTACGGCTAAAAAGCCTTATTTTTAAATCGGGAATAAAATAGATAACAGGATTAGCTACAAATAAAAAATATAAAATGTCAATAGAAACTATATCCTTATCGGGAAGAAAAAAAATGGTCTCCAACAAGGAGATGACTTTTTTGGAACGCATGTATCTGATTGCGATTGTAAAAGGTTTAGCCATTACTATAAAACACCTTTTTAAGAGAAAAGCAACGATTCAGTATCCGGAACAGGTTCGTGTCATGAGTCCTGTATATCGCGGTCAGCACATGCTGAAACGGGATGAACAAGGACGTGAAAACTGTACAGCTTGTGGATTATGCGCTTTGTCCTGCCCTGCAGAAGCGATTACAATGAAAGCGGGTGAGCGTAAAGCGAATGAGAAACACCTTTACAGAGAGGAAAAATATGCCGAGATATATGAAATCAATATGCTGCGCTGTATTTTTTGCGGACTGTGTGAAGAAGCTTGTCCAAAAGATGCTATTTACTTAACCATTTCTAAAGAATTGGTTCCTGCCAGTTATGAAAGAGAAGATTTCATTTTTGGAAAAGACAAGCTGGTTATGCCTCTGGAAATGGCTTTGAAAAACACTCAACTAAAAAACGCTAACTAATGTCAACAGTACTTATTTTATTTTGCGTATTGTCTGCAATCACATTGCTAACAGCATTTTTAACCATTTTTAGCAGAAATCCAATACACAGCGCTATTTATTTAGTGATTTGTTTTTTCTCTATTGCTGGACATTATTTATTGCTGAACGCTCAATTTTTAGCAATCGTACATATCATTGTTTATTCGGGGGCAATCATGATTTTATTGCTCTTCACCATAATGCTTATGAATCTTAATGAAGCGGATGAAGTCCATAAACCTCGATTTACGAGATTGGGTGCAATTGTTTCCTTTTGTCTGGTTTGTCTGGTTTTGATAAAAATCTTTATCGATTCTAAACCAATTGTAGAATACGATTATACGGGAGAAGATTACCAATCGATAAAAGTACTCGGAAAAGCATTATTGAATGAGTATATGGTTCCGTTTGAATTTGCTTCTATCTTATTACTGGTTGCAATGATTGGTACAGTGCTATTGTCTAAAAAAGAAAAATCAGAAAAATAATGAACAATATTTTAACTCAAATTGGTATAGAGAACTATATCTTCCTGTGTGTAACTCTTTTTTGCATTGGTATTTTTGGAGTTTTATACAGACGTAATGCAATCATTGTATTTATGTCTATCGAAATTATGCTGAATGCCGTTAACTTATTGTTTGTGGCTTTTTCAACTTACCACCAAGACACACAGGGACAAGTATTCGTATTTTTCTCAATGGCTGTAGCGGCTGCAGAAGTCGCTGTAGGACTGGCCATATTGGTTTCGATATTTAGAAATATCGGATCAATCAGCATCGATAATTTAAAAAACTTAAAAGGATAAATGGCAATGGATACCAATTTAGCTTTAGTCTTACTGTTAACTCCTTTTTTAGGATTTTTAATTAATATTTTCTTTGGAAAGGCATTAGGGAAGTCGGTTTCTGGAATTATAGGAACACTGTCGATAGTGGTTTCATTTCTTGTTTCGATTTCTTTCTTTCTGCAGATCAGCCAAACACACCAAGCGGTCAGCATTCAATTATTTGATTGGATTCAGATTAGTAAATTCAACGTGAGTTTTGGTTTTTTATTGGATCAGTTATCCATTTTATGGCTTCTATTTGTAACTGGAATTGGGTCATTGATTCATTTATATTCTATCAGCTATATGCATGACGATGAAAATATGCATAAGTTTTTTGCCTATCTGAATCTGTTTGTGTTTTTCATGATTTCGCTAGTAGTTGGAAGCAATCTATTGGTAATGTTCATTGGCTGGGAAGGTGTTGGACTTTGTTCTTACTTACTAATTGGATTCTGGCACAAAAACCAAGATTACAATGATGCTGCCAAAAAAGCTTTTATCATGAACCGTATCGGGGATTTGGGATTGCTTATCGGTATATTTATCTTAGGAAGCTTATTCTCTACTTTGGATTTTGCCTCTTTACAAACCGCAATCGCTGGAGCTAAAAATCTTGATACACTTTGGCTAAGCATTGCAGCTTTGGCATTGTTTATCGGAGCCTGCGGAAAATCAGCACAGATTCCTTTATACACTTGGTTGCCTGATGCGATGGCAGGACCTACGCCAGTTTCGGCTCTGATTCATGCTGCTACGATGGTTACCGCAGGTATTTTCATGGTATCCAGAATGCATTTCTTATTTGATTTAACACACGAAATACAAACCATTATTGCTGTAATCGGAGGAGTAACTTCATTGGTTGCTGCAACGATCGGTTTGGTTCAAAATGACATTAAAAAAGTACTTGCCTACTCAACCGTTTCCCAATTGGGATTAATGTTTTTGGCTTTAGGTTTTGGTGCTTATGAAGTAGCCATTTTTCACGTAATCACTCACGCTTTCTTCAAAGCTTGTTTATTCCTTGGCTCTGGATCTGTTATTCACGGTTTGCATGGTGAACAGGATATGCGTAAAATGGGTGGTTTGAAAAAAGCGATGCCAATTACTTTCTGGACAATGCTTATTTCATCATTAGCTATTTCTGGAGTCCCAGTATTTTCAGGTTTCTTTTCTAAAGATGAAATTCTGATGACAGCTTTCCATCATAACATCCCGCTTTGGGTTGTTGGATCGGTTGCTTCTATCATGACTGCGTTCTATATGTTCCGATTGATGTTCTTGACTTTTTTCAAGGAGTTTAGAGGGACTGAAGAACAAAAACATCATCTGCACGAAAGTCCGGCTTTAATCACTATTCCTTTAATTGTTTTGGCTATTTTGGCAACTATTGGAGGTTTGATTAGTTTGCCAGGCAATAGCTGGTTAAATCATTACTTGGCTCCATTGTTTGCACAAGCTTCTCATGAGGAACATACTTTAGGCAGTACAGAATATATGCTGATGGCAATTGCAGTTGTTGGAGGATTAGTTGGAATTGGAATTGCTTACGCTAAATATATTTCTAAAAATGAAGTGCCTGATGAAGATTCAGAAATAACAGGAGTTACAAAAGTACTTTACAACAAATATTATGTTGATGAATTGTATGATTCTATCTTTGTTTCTTCGATAAATGTATTGTCAAAATTCTTTAGAGACTATGTAGAAACTGGAATTTCATCACTGGTTTTTGGACTTGGCAAAGTTACTAATGAACTTAGCTTTCAAGGTAAAAAATTACAGAATGGAAGTGTTGGACTATACCTGTTTGCATTTGTTTTAGGCATGTGTGCCATTATTTCTTATTTATTTCTAGCTCAATAATTATAATACTATGAACGTATCTTTAATATTAATCATTCTTTTAGTTGGCGCATTTGCGACTTATTTAGCTGGTGACAAGCTCGCTTCAAAAGTGGCTTTGTTTTTTGGAATAGCGTCAGCAGGTTGTTCAATAGTCTTGTTAAATCATTTTAATTTAGGGGAAAACATCAGCTATTACAGCCAATGGATCACATTACCTAAAGTTGTGTTTGCCTTGCAGGCAGATGGGTTGTCATTGGCAATGGTTATATTAACAACTGTCTTGACAGCTATTATAATATTGTCATCATTTGATAACGATTTCAAAAATGCAAAAGCAATTTATGCTCTAATACTGTTCATGTCTTTTGCAATGACTGGTACATTTTTAGCCAGTGATGGACTTTTATATTATATCTTCTGGGAATTATCTTTGATTCCTATTTATTTCATCGCCCTGATTTGGGGCAATGGAGATGCCGAAGAACGCAAAAAAGCGGTGGTTAAATTCTTTATCTATACACTTGCAGGATCTTTGTTCATGCTTGTAGCATTTGTTTATATGTATCAAAAAGCAGGAAGCTTCCTAATTGAAGATTTATACAAATTAGACTTAACTATCAATGAACAAAAATGGATTTTTACGGCTTTCTTCCTTGCTTATGCTATTAAAATTCCGTTGATTCCTTTCCATACTTGGCAGGCCAATGTATATCAAAAAGCACCAACTCTTGGAACAATGCTCTTGTCTGGGATTATGCTAAAAATGGGATTGTACAGCCTTATCCGCTGGCAATTGCCATTGGCACCTTTAGCAGCTAAAGAATACATGTATATTTTCATCGGAGTGGGTATTGCTGGTGTTATTTATGGTTCAATTGTAGCATTGAGACAAAAAGACCTGAAAAAATTATTAGCTTATTCATCTCTTGCCCACGTTGGATTAATTGCAGCTGGAACTTATGCCTTAAACCTCGATGGTTTCAGAGGAGCAGTTTTGCAAATGATTGCTCACGGTTTTGTTGTAGTAGGACTGTTTTTTGCCGCTGAAATTATTTTCAGAAGATACGAAACAAGATTAATTACTGAGATGGGTGGCATTCGTTCCCAATCTCCAAAATTCACTTCTATGTTTTTAATTTTGGTATTGGCATCAGTGGCTTTACCAACAACTTTTAATTTTATTGGAGAATTTACCGTATTATACAGTCTTTCTCAAATCAATATTTGGTTTGCAATTCTAGGCGGAACAACTATTATTTTGGGAGCTTATTATATGCTTAAAATGTTTCAGCATGCTATGTTAGGTGAAACCAATATAAAAGCGTTTGCTGATGTTACTCTTTCTGAAGCATTGACAATGATTCTTATAATCGCTGTATTGTTTTTCTTTGGAATGTACCCAAAACCAATCAACGATTTGATTACACCAAGTCTTGAAACTATTTTAAACACTATTAATAAATACAATTAAGTAAAAAGCATAATATAAATGACAACATTAATAGCTATAATAGGATTAGGTATTTTAAGCCTTATTTTTGAGATCTTTGATTTTAGAAAAGCAATTATTCCAATAACTGTAATTGGATTATTAGCGATTCTGGGACTTACTGTTTCCGAATTTAATTCTCCTGAAAATTACTACAGCAACATGATCGTAGTAAGTAAGTTTTCAGTCTCATTTTCTAGCTTATTTATCATACTGACAGTGTTTCTGGTTGCCTTAGGGCATAATTTTTATGAAAATCACCAAAGCAAGCTATCTGATTTTATTGCGATAAAAATATTTTTATTAGCAGGTGCAGTAGCAATGGTTTCTTTTGGAAATCTTGCTATGTTCTTTTTAGGAATCGAAATACTTTCTATTTCACTTTATATACTTGCCGCCAGTAATAGAACTAAAGTAAAAAGTAATGAAGCAGGAATGAAATATTTCCTGATGGGTTCATTTGCTTCAGGGATTATTTTATTTGGAATCTGTATGATTTACGGTGCAATGGGTTCTTTTGATATTGTTGAAATCAGTGATATGTCACAATCAGCCGAATTGCCAATCTGGTTTCCAATAGGAATATCTCTGCTTACTATCGGTATGCTATTCAAGGTTGCTGCTGTTCCATTTCATTTTTGGGCACCTGATGTTTACGAAGGATCTCCAACGCTTACGACTGCTTTAATGAGCACATTGGCAAAAGTAGTAGCCATTGCAACTCTTTATAAATTATTGTCCGGCATGAATGCTGATATTAATTATTCAGTACAAATCGTTGTAGTAATTATTTCAATACTTTCTATGACAGTAGGCAATATCATGGCATTGCGTCAAGTCAATGTAAAACGTATGCTGGCATTCTCGGGAATTTCGCATGCTGGTTTCATGCTGATGGCTTTATTGAGTATTTCTAACGCTGCTGGAAACTTATTGTATTACACTGCTGCTTATTCATTATCTGGTATTGCTGCGTTCAGTGTTATTTTGTATGTGTGTAAGAATAGAGATAATGAAGACATCGCTAACTTCCACGGTTTAGGAAAAACTAATCCATTATTAGCAGCTATCTTAACAGGTTCATTACTATCTATGGCTGGTATTCCAATCTTTGCTGGTTTCTTTGCCAAGTTGGTCCTGTTCAGTCAAACTATTCAGGCAGGTTATTTAGTAGTAGTTATATTTGCTGTCATCAACTCTATCATAAGTGTTGGCTACTACTTTAAATTAATCTTAGCCATGTACACTAAAGAGCCGAACGAAACCCGCGCAGGCAAAGCATATATTTATCATGTTGCAGCTATAATTGCTATTGCATTAAATATAATCATTGGTTTATTCCCTTCACTTGTTTTAGATTTATTGAAATAAACATATTATTGCGCATAAAACAAAAGGCCAGCTCAATCAGCTGGCCTTTTTGATATAAAATTATGCATTGAAAACCCTGTTAAAAAAAGACAGAAAAAACAGCGTCATAAAGCACTGAAATTCATTTATTATCGCTAAATTACGATATGAAATAAATGAGTTATGGGGACGACTAAAAAACAAGATTTCGATCAGGAAACAAATGCAATTGCAGAAATCTGCAAAGCATTAGGACATCCTACACGTATGCAGATAATGACACTTCTGTGGACAAAAAACAGCAGAACCTGTGGCGAAATTGTTTCTCTGATTCCATTAGCACAATCCACCATATCCAAACATTTATTAGAATTAAAAAAAGCAGATCTTTTAAAAGTAAAAAATGTCGGAAAGAAAACCATTTATTCCATTGAAGTAGAAAAAATACAGATTCTCAAAAAGTATTTAACCAATTATCTGTCGAACAAATTACTTTCAAAAGAAGCTGAAACTGCAATACTCTCACCGACACCAAAAATCAAAAAAAGAGACAAATTATATTTAAAGGATTTCAACTATCAATTTCCTGGCAAAAAAAATAATGCAGCACAAAACAGCCCTGAGTAAACTTATAATAAAAACTTAAAAACAAAGCGTTCAGAATACTATTTTATAATTTTACATTCTAAAAATCTGGCAATGCCAAGAAAAGAAACACAATGAAAAATCAATTAAAAGTACAAATATGGTCCGATGTAATGTGTCCATTTTGTTATATAGGCAAAAGAAAAATTGAGGAAGCACTAACTCAATTTGAAAATAAAGATTCTGTCGAAATAGAATGGAAAAGTTTTGAATTGGATCCTTCATTTAAAGCAGCTCCTAATGAAAGCATTGCAGACCATCTTGCTGACAAATATGGCAGAGACAGAGATTGGGCAGAATCTATGCTGGAAAACACTACTCAGACTGCTAAACTTTCCGGTTTAGATTTCCATTTTGAAAAATCGATTCTGGCCAATTCATTAAACGCACACCGATTGATTCATTTGGCAAAAAAGCACAATATTGCCAATGAATTAGAAGAATTGCTGTTCAGAGCTTACTTCACAGAAGGAAAAAATGTGAATGACTGGAATACGCTGCAGGAAATTGGCCAAAATGCCGGATTGCCTATTGACGAAATAAAACAGCTGATAGATACTGATATTTACACAAAAGAAGTACGCTACGATCAGCAGGAAGCACAAAAACTTGGAGTAACAGGAGTTCCATTCTTTGTATTCGACAATAAGTATGCAATATCCGGAGCACAGCCAACAGACACATTTTTGAAAACCTTGGAAAAAACTTGGGAAGAAGGAAATTTTGAAACCAAATTGAAACTTCAAAATACTTCTGATGAAAACAGCTGTAGTATCGATGGATGTGAATAACACAAAAACTATGAACGAAATAACAAAACCTCTACGATGGGGAATAATCGGCTGTGGTAATGTTACTGAAGTAAAAAGTGGTCCCGCCTATCAAAAAACAGCTGGTTTTACTATTGGTGCAGTAATGCGCAGAAATCCTGAAAAAGCTGCAGATTACGCGAAAAGGCATGGTATCTCAAAATTTTATACGGATGCCGATGCCTTAATTAACGATCCCGAAATTGATGCTGTATATATTGCAACACCGCCCGATACTCATAAATATTATGGCTTGAAAGTTGCCGAAGCAGGAAAACCATGCTGTATAGAAAAACCATTGGCACCGAGTTATCAAGACTGTCTGGAAATTGCCGAAGCGTTTGAAGCAAAAAATATTCCAGTATTTGTCGCTTATTACAGAAGAACTCTGCCAAGATTTGAGCAAGTGAAAAAATGGATTGATTCTAAAACCATTGGAGACATCAGACACATCAGATGGCACCTGAGCAAACCTGCAAGCGATCAGGACCGTTCTGGCGAATACAATTGGAGAACTGACATAAAAGTAGCACCAGCAGGCTATTTTGATGATTTAGCCAGCCACGGACTGGATTTATTCATTCACTATTTTGGTGACATAAAAGAAGTTTCAGGCATTAGCTTAAATCAGCAGGGATTGTACACTTCAAAAGATGCCTGTGTGGCAAACTGGATTCACGAATCGGGAATAACAGGGAGCGGAAGCTGGAATTTTGGCACATTCGAACGAGAAGATGTAGTCGAAATTTATGGCAGTGAAGGAAAAATTACTTTTTCGATATTTGAAAACGATCCATTAATCCTAAAAACTGTCACAGGAGAAACTGCTCATAACATACCTCATCCCGAAAATATTCAGCTGCATCATGCAGAACAGATGCGGGATCAGCTTTTAGGAAATCATAAACATCCGTCAAACGCATTTACAGCTGCACACACCAGCTGGGTGATGGATCAGATTATTGGAAACCCGATTATACAATAAAAATCAAACACGAATTTCACAAATTATCACAAATTATTTTCCGTGCAGATTTGAGAAATTCGTGTTAACTATTTTACCAGACAATTTCAGATTTCTGACCTTTTTTCAAAGTAACATTTTGTTTTTTGCCTCCGCAAATAAGCATTGTTTTTCCTCCATTTTTGGAATAAACAGTTACTTTTTGCAGATTTTTATTATTCCATTCCATCGAGATTTCAAAACCTCCTCTGGCACATATTCCTCTTACCGAACCGCTTTCCCATGCATCGGGTAAAGCTGGCAATAATCGGATTTCATTTTCATTCGACTGCACCAGCATTTCGGCAACAGCTGCAGCACCTCCAAAATTTCCGTCAATCTGGAACGGCGGGTGCGCATCGAATAAATTCGGATACGTCCCTCCCCCTCTTCTTGGTGTTTCAGTTTTCTTCCCGTCTGGATCAACATATCTGAGAAGTTCACGGAACATTTTGTAAGCGCGGTTTCCGTCCCAAAGCCTTGCCCAAAGATTAATTCTCCAGCCTTTTGACCAGCCCGTAGTTTCATCACCCTTTATTTCGAGTGTTTTTTTGGAAGCTTCCGCCAAATCTGGAGTTTTCTCAGGCGTAATATGATTCCCTGGGAAAAGCCCGAATAACTGCGATTGATGACGATGTTTTGGATCTTTATCATCCCAATCAAAATACCATTCCTGCAGATTGCCTTTTTTCCCAATCTGATAAGGATATAATTTACCCAAAGCTTCTTCCAGTTTTCCTCTAAAATCAGCATCAATATCTAAAACTTTTGAAGCTTTTATGGTTTTGTCGAAACATTCTCTAATCATCGCCAAATCTGCAGTTCCTCCGTATAATGTTGCCCCTGCAAAACCATCCGGCGTGAGATACTGATTTTCCGGTGAAGTAGATGGTGAAGTGATTAAATTTCCATTTTTATCCGTAACCATCCAACCCAAACAGAATTCAGCAGCGCCTTTCATCAATGAATAACCTTCATTTTTTAAGTAATTCTTATCCTGCGTAAAAACATAATGTTCCCAAATATGCGTGCTTAGCCACGCTCCCGCCAACGGCCAGCAGGCCCACATTGGATCTTCTTTTCCAAACTGACCCACAGGATTACTCATCGCCCAAATATCCGAATTATGAGCGGCAGTCCAGCCTTTATCAACTCCATAAAAAGTTTTCGCCGTAATCTTTCCCGTCACCGAAAGATTTTTGATCAAACCCAAAAGAGGCAAATGCATTTCGGAAAGATTGGTGTTTTCTGCCAGCCAGTAATTCTCCTGAGCATTAATATTTAATGTATAATCACAGCTCCAAGGCGGATTTACATAAGGATTCCAAAGTCCCTGCAAATTGGCAGGAACTCCTAAAGTCCTTGAACTGCTTATCAGCAAATAACGTCCGTACTGAAAATACAGTATTTCTAAATTCTTGTCTTCTTTTCCATCCGCGTAGCGCAGTAAACGTTCATCAGTTGGCAAATCTGGAGCTGTTGTTTTTCCTAAATTTAAATCGACACGATTGTAGAATTTTTGATAATCGGCAACGTGGGATAGTTTTAATTTATCGAAAGTTTTACCAAAAGCTTTATTCAAATGATTTGATGCAATTACTTTGTTGTCCAAGCCTTCGGTGTTTGGATTTTTATCAAAACCATTAAAACTGGTAGCTACCGAAACGAAAATCACTGCTTCTGTAGCGTTTTTAACTCCTAAACTCTTTTCGGAAGTTACAATTGTCCCGTCCGTATTTTTAATTTTTATCAAACTTGTAAAACGGGTTCCTCTTTCTTTATTGGTCAGAAAAGCAAGCGGAACGGTGTATTGTTCATTTTCGTGTATCGGTGCAACGCCATTTAACGCAAGCTCATTATCTTTGAGTTCCGAACTAGAAGTCAGCAAACTGCTTGAATGAATGTCAAAATTCAAAGCTCCTTTCTGACTGCTGGTCAATTTGATCACCATGATTTGATCCGGAGCAGAAACAAAATATTCACGGGTATATTTTACACCATCAATTTCATAACTTACCTTGGAAACAGCATTCGAAACATCCAATTCTCGGTAATAATTGATAACTTTTCCCGTATGAAAATTATTGATTTCAAGCGTTCCCAATGGTGCGTAGGATTCGGCATTTTTTCCTTGTAGCTTTTTATTCAGCTCTTCAGCAAGCTGATAATTTTCATTTTTCAGCGCTTCGCGGATAGCAGGAATATTTTTGTACGCTTCGGGATTCATATTGGCATTCACGGGTTCGCCAGACCAAAGTGTGATGTCATTCAGATAAATTTTATCCGAATTGATTCCGCCAAAGACTGTTGCTCCCATCTTTCCGTTACCTAAAACAAGGGTTTCCTCAAAATATTCGGCCGGCTGTTTGTACCATAATTTGTGGGTAGATTGGGCTACCGATTTTCCGTGGAAAAGGGTAAAAATCAAAACTCCGAGTAGTTTTTTAAAAAAATTTGAACGCATAACTATTAGGTGTTTTTTTATATTTATTCAGTTTTCAATTGCCTACAGCTTTAGCTGTAGAAATAAAATCAGTAATCAATTAATGGCTTTAGCCAAAATACTATGCATTTGGCTAAAGCCAATTAAACACTTTTTCTTCATTCCTCCAGCTAAAGCTGGAGGCAAATAATTATTCAATTGGTTTATAAACAAAATTCCTAAACGTCACCGAGCCATCTCCTACTGCAGAAAGTCCAAGCTTAAGACTCATAAAACCGCTAAGCACATTATGATTGAAAGAACTTACCTCAGCTGAATTCTCTATTTTCAGCCAATCCTTACCATCAATGCTGTAGAACATATTTACTACTTGTTCCTTTTTTTCCAAACGTAAAAATAAGTGATTTTTATTCACGCCTTTAACCGTTGGAAACTGCCAAACTCTAAGGATTGCCATGATATTTTCCTTGTCAAAAGCGATACCGGTAAACAATTTAGTATCGTAGAAAAGAACCAGTCCAGCCGATGCGTTTCCTGCAATTTCAACCTCAACATCGGCAGTGTAGGAATGGTCAGAAGGTGTACATAACAACGGTGAACTTTGACCAATACCAGTTCCTTTTCCTTTGATTTTTATTCCATTGGAAGAAAATGTGGTACGTTGAGCATCATATTCGTCAAAAAACTGCCATTGCGGATTAAGCTTTGTTCCAGTAAAAGTATCCGAAAGTGTAAAATCATTTTTTACGGATTGACCCGCCGGTTTTTTTATTGCATCTTCAGTTTTAATGCCATCTTTTATTTTGAACCAGCCATCCTTTGTCCATTCTATAGGCTGTAAAAGCGTTTGACGCCCCATATTGTAATAGCCGTTTTCATATCCGTGAAAAACCATCCACCAATTTCCTTTAACATCGTCGATAATTGAAGCATGGCCTTTTGACCACCACTTTTCGGAACTACTATTTGTTCTGATGATCGGGTTATGAGGTGCATTTTCCCAAGGACCGAAAGGCGATTTGGAACGTGCCGAAATTACCATATGGCTGGTTGCAGGTCCTGCAGTTCCTCCTTCGGCTACGGTTAAATAATAATAGTCGCCCTTTTTAATCATTTTTGGGCCTTCGAGACAAAAACACTCTATCGACCAATCGTTTGGAATTTTCCATCCATCATAGGCATGCGTCGCTTTTCCAGTTACCGAAAGGCCGTCTTTGGAAAGTGGCACATAACTTCCATCACTGAAATAAAGGAAACGATTACCTTTATCATCTGTAAAATGTCCTGGGTCTATGCTTCCAATTTTTAAATCAATTGGATCGCTCCAAGGGCCGTTTATATTATCTGCCGAAACCACGAAGTTAGTATTATTGGCAGGGAAATAGATGTAAAATTTATTGCTGTATTTTACCAAATCCGGAGCCCAAACGGAACCCACACTTTTTGTAAGTGCGTGTGTAACGGGCTTCCAATTAATCAAATCCTTGGAAGTCCAAATTAACAGTCCCGGATAATAATTGAATGACGAATGCACAATATAGTAATCCTCCCCGTCTCGAAGAATCGACGGATCTGGGTAATCGCCAGCAAAGATTGGATTGCTGTACGTATCAGGTTTTTGCTGGCTTTTTTGTTGCTGTGCGTGGATAGCAAGCGACATTGAAAATATAAATAATAGAAAGCTTTTTTTCATAGTTACTTTTTTCAAAATTTTATTAATAATTATGCAAACTTGTATATTGTTTTCAAAAGATCTAATACAATATTGTCATTCCGTAGGAATCTCACACAACGCAAACAGACAATGTTAGATTCCTACGGAATGACAAACTTTGAGAGTGATTATTTGCTCACATTATACTTTTCTTTCGCAGTAATCATTTCCCAATTATCGGTTCTGAAAGGTGATGCGGGGAATTTTTCTTTATTGAAAAGATTGATTTCGGTATCATCATCAGCCCAGCCGTAATGCACAGCAACAGGATCAGGAACACTTTCGCTGGAAACAATTATTTTATTGTCTTTGATTATTGCTTTGGCAGAATGAAAAATTTTATCGGCACCTGCGATTTCGAAGCCTTTTAATTCTGTATTATTAGGTGTTGACAAACCGCTTCCGATGTTCTCGAAAGTCAATATGATCTGGTTTCCTTTTATTTCCTGAGATTTAAAAGTTGGGCCGCTGCAGACTTGTTTTTTTCCATAGACATTGTTCAAAGCTATAGCAGACAAACGCAATCCCACATCTTTTTTATTGGTTGGGTGAATGTCTTTGGCATTTCCGATATCAGTTGTTACTGCCATTCCGGTATTTAGCACTTTTAAAGTTTCGGATTGTGCTTCGCGAAGTTCTGCCCAGCGGCTTCCTTTTTTGCTATTGCCACCCTGTTCATCAAAGGTAGATAATTGCACAAAATAGAAAGGAAAATTACCCTGATTCCATTTGGTTCTCCAGTCATTAATCATCAATGGGAAAGCTTTTTTATATTGACTGGCTCTCCAAACATTGGCTTCACCCTGATACCACAAAACCCCTTGAATGGCATACGGAACCAGCGGATTGACCATCGCATTGTACAATAATGATGGATAACTATTTGGTGAAACTGAAACTTTCACATTTACCACATTGAATTTCCAAAGCCCGTCAAGTGCAACAGCTGAACCGTTGAAATCAATTTTCAAATCGGCAGGGTCTCCGTAAATTCCGCCACCTCCTGTGTAATCGGTGATTTTTACAGCAATGACATTAGTTCCTTCTTTCAATACTCCAGCAGGGATTTTGTAAATTCTTTTGGCTTCCCATATATTATTAGTTCCCACTTGAACTCCGTTCACATAAGTCTGATCTTCATCATCTACTTTTGACAAATATAAAACAGCTTCTTTTTTGACTTGTTCTGCTGTCAACGTAATGGTTTTTCGCATCCAGACCACGCCATCAATATTCCCAATCTGCTGGTTTTCCCAAAGAGAAGGCACTTTTATTTCTGGCCAGTTTGCATCATTAAAATCTGGATTCTTAAATTGATCCTGATTGGCTTCGGTTACAGGAAAACCCTGAATTTTTTCTATGTTTCCTAAAAGTGATTTTTTATAAGTTTCAAAAATCGCATCCATATTTACTGAAGGCACCCCAGCTATCATATCCTTAAACTCATCACTTTTTTGGAAAGTTTCACGGCTAGTCCAGGTCTCTACACAGGTTCCTCCCCAAGAAGTATTGATGATTCCGATTGGAATTTTTAATTCGGCATATATTTTTTTAGCAAAAAAATAACCCACTGCGGTAAAATCCTTTATGTTTTCTTTATCGGAAACTGCCCATTTTCCAGCTTTTAAATCTTCCTTTGGTGTACCGCTCAAATCCTGAGCCACTAAAAACTGACGAATCATTGGCTCGTTAGACTGTTCTTTTTGAACTTCAAAATCTGGAAGTTTATACATCTGAAATTCCATATTGGATTGCCCCGAGCAAACCCAGACTTCGCCCACCAAAACATCTTTGATGACAATTTTATTGTTACCAGAAACGGTCAATTCAAAAGGGCCTCCCGCTTTTTCAGCATCCAGTTTGACCATCCATTTTCCGTTTTTATCAGCAATGATGGTTTTGGTTTGTTTATTAAACTGAATCTGGACTTTTTCATTGGCATCAGCCCATCCCCAAACTGGAATTGGCTTGTTCCTTTGCAGAACCATTCCGTCAGAGAATACCAAAGGCATTTTAACATTGGCATTAGCCCAAAAACCACTTGCAATAAACAAGAGAACAAATATTTTTTTCATTTTATTATTGATTTTGAAAATGTTAGTCATTTAATTTTATACTTTAAATATACAAATGACCAAGTTATAAAAAATATTTCGGGACAATTATTTAAAACAAAAATGCTCTAAATAATAATCCCGAAACTAATTTAATCTCCCTTCATTTATCTTACTTTAATCCATCTAGTAATCCATCCAATGCCTGCTGATCATAAACCGTATCAGTGCTTCTGTCAAATAAAGACATAGTGTTTACTCCTAAATTCCCAGCGTCCCAGTAAAAAGGAATCATACCATTGGCCTTGGCTTTTTTTACAACATAAGTATAGAAAGCAGCTCTTGATTTTAAATGAAGTGTCAAAGCGTCGCCAGTTAAATCACGGCGTATTGCGCCAAATTCTCCCAAAATTACAGGAATGCCTTTGTTTACAAACTGTGTCTTCATTGATAGGAAAACCTCGTCTATAAATGCTTCTTCTCCCCAGGTTGGATTTCGTTCAGTATCGGTAGTAGAATGATTACCGGCTCCCCAATAGTAAAACATTTTACCCCAAGATTCATCTTTGTTCATCAAAGTAAACTGATATGGATAAAAGTGAACCTCAGCCATCATGCGGTTTGCTATTTTGTCAGTAGGCATGGTTGCCATTAATTTATTTGTTTTTTCAATATCTGTTGCTGGTCCTTGAACTATCAAAGTACGAAATGCGTTTTTACCACCTGTTGAACGAACAGCATCAATAAATGTTTGATGATAGGAATTTAAAACTGCCATTTCAGTTGCATCATCAACGTGTGGTTCATTAGCACTAGCAAAAAGCAAATGCTCATCAAAACCTCTCAAATTAGTTGCTATTTGTTCCCAAAATGCTTTTTGTTTGGCATTGTTTGCTTCCTTTTTATCTTCAGTACAATTATTTTCCAGCCATCCGCCGTCCCAGTGAATATTTACGATTACGTACATATCATTGTCAACGCAATATTGCACTACTTCTTTTACTCTTGCTAACCATGTAGCACTGATTTGTGCAGTTGTACTATTAGCATACTGATTCCAGGAGCAAGGAATTCTAATGGCATTAAACCCACTCTTCTTAACCAAATCAATCAATTCTTTAGTCACTTTTGGATTACCCCAAGCAGTTTCACTTCCGCTTGCTTCCAATGTGTTTCCAATATTCCAGCCCAATTTCATCTTGGATGCAAGTTCTGCAGCAGTACTTCCCATTCCAGTTGCATCATCAGCAATTGGGTTCGTGTTGTAACTAGGATATAAACCTGTTACTGTTCCAGTACCAGCTGCTTGAGTTACTGCTATTTGAACTGAGGCCGCTTCACTGGAGCTTATCGTAATTATACCCGTTCTTACTACTGTCGCAGTATTCTCTGAAGCTGTAAAAGACACTAAACTAGTTCCCTTTATACCAGAAGTCTTACTCAATTGAATCCAGCCTACATTTGAAGCAATCGCAAATGTTTTTACATCTGTTGTAACAGTAACGCTGGCTGTACTTCCTTTGGCTGCAAAATCAATCTTATTAACATAGTTTTGAGTGTTCTTGCTTCAGGCTTTGCTTCCTCAGGATTGCCATCATCTGAACTGCATGCCACAATATTTAAAAAAGCAAAGCACAGAAAGAAAATAAATCTATATTTCTTAATCTTGTTATTCATATTATTATTGGTTTTTTTAGTTGGTTTAATAGCATTGGTTTAATAGCAAATGTTATTTTATAATAACATCAATTCTGGTTTTTATGTCACGGGAAGAATTTCCAATATTCAGCGTATATTTTCCTGGCTCGACAGTCCAGCTTTTGGATACTGCATTGTAATAAGCCAATTCTTTTACAGGAATCTGAATTTTTACTATCTCCGATTTGCCAGCTCCAACAGCTGTTTTCTGGAATCCTTTTAATTCCTGAGCAGCACGTTCAATTTTTGAATCGGCTTTAGAAGAATATACTTGTACAACTTCTTTTCCATCGACTTTTCCAGTGTTTTTAACGGTTACCGAAACTGTTATTGTTTCAGTAATTCCATAAGAAGCTTTATCAGTTTTAGCATCAGCAAAAGCAAAATCCGTGTATGATAATCCATATCCGAATGGATACATTGGAGCTATATTTTTAGTATCAAACCATCTGTAACCTACCAGAATTCCTTCTTTATATTCTACGGTTTTATCCCCAGGAAAACTATTAGTTGCATGAGCAGGAGAATCCATTAAGTTTTTGGGCATTGTCCAAGGCAATTTTCCTGATGGGTTCACTTTTCCTAATAATACATCTGCTAAAGCATTTCCACCTTCAGATCCATTGAACCAGCTCCAAACCAAAGCATTTGTTTTTTTGCTTAAATCATTAACTTCAAAAGGCGCTCCAGCAATTAATACCACAATAGTCCTTGGATTAGCCTCAATCACTTTTTTAATTAATTCCTCTTGGCCAAATGGCAATTTTAAATCCCTGCGATCCGATGCCTCAGTCTCATAATCACGATTTGAACCAGCAAAGACAATTGCTACATCTGAATTTTTGGCTGCTTCTATGGCTTCTTGCAATTTAGCAGGATCCAATTGATCGATTGTAACTGGACCTGTAGATGTGATATTTCCAAGATTACCGGCATTTTTCTTGTCATAGCGCTCCAAATACCCTTCAGCATAATTGATTTTAATAGATGATGGCAATCTGTTTTGCAAACCTTCTAACGGTGTTACTTCTCTTTTGGTTTTTACACCAGCACCAAATCCGCCTAAAGCATTTTTCTTAGTAGCGTTGTTACCTATTACAGCAATAGATTTTACTCCATCTAATTGTAGCGGCAATGCGTTGTTTTCATTCTTTAATAGTACTATTGCTTCAGCAGCAATTTTGTATGCATCTTGATAATGTGCTTCTGTAGATATGCTTCCAGCAGCGCGTTTCTTGCCTCCCATTGCTTTTACCTGGTACAAAGTATGCAAAATGCGTCTCACGTGCTTATCGATTTCTTTTTCTGAAATTTCACCATTTTTGGCAGCAGCAATTAATTTATCTGCCAAGAAAAATTCGTTGAATTTTTTTGGTGTCCCCATTTCAATATCCAATCCGTTTTCTAAAGATTTTACAGTTGAATGCACTGCAGCCCAATCTGAAACTACAATCCCTTTAAAATTCCATTCGTCACGCAGTACTTTATTAAGCATATAATCATTCTCGCATAAGTATTCACCTCTGAACTTATTATAAGCTCCCATTATACTGTATGCTTTTGCCTCTCTCACAGATGCCTCAAAAGCAGGCAGATAAATTTCACGAAGTGTGCGCTCATCAATCTGCACATCAACAAAATCGCGATTGGTTTCCTGATTATTGGCTGCAAAATGTTTTACGCAGGCCATAACATCGTTGTCTTGCAAACCAACAATCAATGGCACCGCTATTTTTTTATTCAAGAATGGGTCTTCACTCATATACTCATAAGTTCTCCCTCCTAGCGGTGTTCTAACGATATTAATTGCAGGCGAAAGCAGCATATCTTTATCTCTGGCACGCATTTCCTGTCCCAAACTATTTCCAAAGATGTACCCCATTTCTGCATTCCAAGTAGCCGATAATGCTCCACCAGCCGGATAATAAGTTGCAAAATCGTTAGTCAGGCCTGCAGGCCCCCAATTGTCACGATTAATTTCTTCACGGACTCCCAATGGTCCATCGGCCATTTTTAATTCTGGAATACCGAGACGCTGTACACCGCCAGAAGTAAACATGCTGTTTCCATGCAGCATTCCGATTTTTTCCTCAAGGGTCATTTGTGAAATCAGCTTTTCGATAGCGGCATCATTTTCACTTGTTATTTCCTTCCCAACGTAAGCTGCTTGTGTTTTTTTAGATTTGGACGCTTGTGCATTACCATCAGCAAATGCTAGAATAGACACAGCCATCGCAACATATTTGAATATATTTTTCATTATGGTATTATTGTAATTATTATTGGTTTAATTTTAATTAACTACTGTTTTACAAAATTAAAAAAGACAACATCGTTCTCATTAATCTTATATTTTGCGCTATACTTTCCTGATGCATCTATGTTTATTTTCTCAGTTGCAATCGGTGCGCAATTGTTTTTCTGCTTGATTGATTTTACCTGCTCAAGGCTCAGCTGGCTAGGTTTGCCCATTGCTAGATAATCTGCATAAGCGTCATTTACTTTATAACCCACTTTGTAAATCTCCAGATTGTATTTTCCTTTTTTTAAACCCTCCACTTCGATTTTGATTTCTCCTTTTGGTTTTGACGGCAAGTCTTTTATGTAATACGCCTGATTATTAACATCCTTTTCTGGAAGTGTGAAGGTAGAATCCCAAAACAGCAGCTGTACATCGCCTTTATCATTTTTAGCAGCCCAAGATGAAGCATCAGTGTTTTTCAGTTCGGTTTCGCCTAATTTATTCATCAGATAATAAGAGAAATAAGCCGGTTTTTTAATCCCTTGAGTGTTCAACAAACCAAATCCTCCATGAAAAGGAGTAAATCTAGGTCCCGGCTCTTCAAAAATATCGGTAAAAACCCAATAAGACATAGAATTGGGAGCCTTACCCACTTGTTTTAATTTTTGAAGAATGTAAGCAGCCGAATGGTAACTGTCATGAACTGGATCAGCAGGAGTATACGATGAGCTCCATTCGGTATAATGCAATTCCAGATTTGGCTTTGCCGAATTGGTAATTTGTTTTCTTGAATTGAGAACATCGCCGCTTATACTAGCTTCGTCTTTATTTAAAACAGTACCCGTTGAACCAAATTCATCTAAATATCCCTGATTTACACCATAAGTATGTGTTGAAATAAAGTCTAACGGAACATTGTTTTTAGCACAAAAATCAATTGTCTCAGGAACCCAGCCTGCACCTGCAGTAGCTGGCCCTCCCACTCTATAAGCCGGATTTACGCTTTTGATGGCTTTTGCGGCATATTCATATAATTTAAAATATTCGGCTTGTGTTCCTGTCCAGAAACCAGGTGTCAGGTTAGGTTCGTTCCAAACTTCAAAATACCATGTTTTTACCTCTTCGGCTCCGTAACGCTCAGTAAAATGCTGTGTTAAGTTTTTGATCAAATCTCCCCACTTATTATAATCTTTTGGTGGCGTAACATTCCCTTTCCACCAGAAAATTGTTTCTTTGCCACTCGCCAAAGCGTTTGGCATAAATCCTAATTCTACAAATGGCTTTACATTAATACTTAATAAAAAATCGTAAAGAGCATCAATATATTGATAATTATATTCCGGATTTCCTTTGCTGTCCTCTCGATACACCGCCATATCATCAGTCAATAGTCCGTGCATGCGGATGTATTTGAAATCACATTCTTTTTTGGTCATTGCCAATTGCTGCTGCCAATCGGCACGAAGACCTTCATTGGCACGGCCCGCACCAATACATTCCTTGAACATGGAACTCATTTTACCGGCTGAATCGTTGTAATTTACTTGTATAGTTCTGCTGCCTGAATTACTGCTTTGCCCAAACATTGGAGCATTGCTTAGACAGCATAAAACAATCATTAATACTAAATTTTTTCTCATACTATTTTATATTTATTTTTTTGCTAAAATGAATTGTATCCGAAGCTGATCCTATCTGTAATTCGACAGTATTTATTTCTAATTCAAATTGCTGTTTTCCAACATTCCAATATTGTAAATCTTTGGCTTTAACCTTTAATAAAACCTCTTTGGTTTCTCCCGCTTTAAAAAATACCCGTTGAAATGCTCTCAGCTCTTTTTCTGGACGTTCCACTTTTGAATTCAAATGCTTAACATACAACTGAACCACTTCGTCTCCGTCTTTGTCTCCTGAATTTGTGATTGAAACCGTAACTTTTATTTCGTCATTATTACTGATAGTTTCTGAATTGGTTTTCAATGAATTATAATTAAAATCAGTGTAACTCAAACCATAACCAAAAGCATACAGTGGCTTTCCTTTGAAATACTGATACGTTCTTCCGTTGCGGATATTGTAATCCAATAAATCAGGCAAATCTGTAATATCCTTTACCCAGGTCTGCGTTAAGCGGCCAGCTGGATTATAATCCCCAAAAAGTACATCGGCAAGTGCTGTTCCCAATTCCTGGCTGTTTTGCGTCATGTGTACAATGGCTGGAACGTGCTCCTGTGTCCAATTAATCGCATACGGGAAACTGCTGATTAAGGCAACCACCGTTTTAGGATTAGCCTGATACACAATTTTGATTAAGTCTTCCTGTTCCAATGTCAATGACTGGCGATCGACAGCCTCCTTGCCCTCACTTGGCACAGGACAATCTGCCCAGCCAGCGTTACAAACGGGGTGATTGCCAACGATTACAATAACTGCATCAGCTTTTTTGGCAATTTCTGCCGCTTTGCCATCAGCATTATTCTTGGCGTATAAAATCTCTGCGTTTGCGCCTAATTTATTTTTAATTCCCTGCAAAGGTGTTACTGTATAAGGCGGTGTCCCGCTGTACCAGTCCAAAAGCACCTGATCGGCTCGGGTTCCAATTATGGCAAGGGTTTTTATTTTATCTTTTTTTAAAGGCAAAAATTTAGAATCATTTTTAAGCAACACAATCGATTTTTGAGTGGTCTCTAAAGCGATTTTTTTATGAGCTTCTGTTTTCCACGGATCAATTGTGTCTTGTTCTTTGCCAATTTTTGCATACGGATTTTCATCAGAAGCATCGAGCATTCCTAGTTTTATCATTACCCGAAAATTGCCCCGGATTTCTTTATCTATATCTTTTTCTGTTAAATATCCTTTAGCAACAGCGCCGTTAACAGCTTCTTCATAATCGTCCAAAAACTGATTGATTCCTGCTTTTACTGCAGCCGCAGCACCCAAGTATTGATCGGGATAATATTTATGATCCGAAAGCAATAATCTGAAAGCACCTCCATCGGTACAGATGATTCCGTTTTGTCCCCACTCTTTCTGCGAAATCTCTTTCAGCATTGGATGTACCGTGGCAGGAATGCCGTTTACTTTGTTATAGGAAGCCATGAAAGCACGTGAACCGCCTTCCTCAACACCCATCCTGAAAGGAACTGAATAATATTCTCTCCAGAGCCTTTCGTCAAAATTGGATGATGTATAGGTTCTGCCATCTTCATTGCTGTTGGCCAGAAAATGTTTCATCAACGCAGCCGACTGCCAGTATTTTGGATGATTCCCCTGAAGGCCTTTTACAAAAGCTACAGTCATTGTTCCGTTAAAAAAAGCGTCTTCACCATAACTTTCTTCGGTACGTCCCCAGCGTGGGTCTCTTGCTATATCAGCGTTTGGAGCCCGGATTACCAGGCCTCCGCGCTGGTATTTTTGAAATGCAAAGCGTGCTTCATATCCTTCGATCTGTGCCACTTTTTGAATCAAATCCGTGTCCCAGGTTTCGCCCAGACCATATGCCTGCGGAAAAGTGGTTGTTGTAATTGGCTCTTTGTCTTTTCCTCCCCATTTGGCCGGCCCCCCAAGAGCCAAGCCATGTAATCCTTCGACATGACCAGTACCCACAACTCCCAGTCTGGGAACGGAAGGATTAGTACTTAATACTGCTATTTTTACCTCTAGAGTCATTAATGACAATAGGTTATCAATACGCTTTTCAGTATCCAAATTCGGATTCTGAAAAGCGTACTGCTGTTTTTTTTGTGCCAAAACAGACACAACAGACAATAGAAAAAAAATATATGTTACGGTTTTTTTCATTTTTAAAATTAAAATTGCAACTGCTTGTTAATGCAACAGCAGACAATCAATAATTCTTAAAGTTTATTAAAAATGTGTTTAAACCTAACAGGTTTTAAAAACCTGTTAGGTTTGTGGTACTAAAGTTTTTTGAATCTAATTGCTGTCCCTCCAGCACCTCCTAAACGCAATTCCATAGAATCTGAAGCTTTTACAGTTTTCTTCGAAATTGCTACAGCAGTTGGGTTGTGTGTTTCGTCTGTTCCTTCGGCATCAGCATAAATTTGTGCTTCGTAGGTTGCTTTTGGATCTAAGAATGACAAAGAAATTTTTAAATCTCTTGCTTTTTCGTTAGTCATACTTCCCAAATACCAGTCTTCACTGTTTTGATCTTTACGAACGGTGGTAAGGTATTCACCAATTTCGGCATTTAATACTTTTGTATCTGACCAATCGGCAGGAACGTCTTTCAAGAACTGATAGGCTGGCACTGCATAGTTTTCCGGAAGGTCGGCTAACATTTGAATTGGCGAATAGAATGTTACATACATCGCTAATTGCTGTGCCGTAGTTCCGTGAACTCTTTTTCCAGGATATCCTTGTTTGATTTCTACATCTAGAACTCCAGGCGTATATTCCATTGGTCCAGACAGCATTCTTGTAAACGGAAGAATTACTACGTGACTTGGCGGATTTCCTTCACTCCAGGCATTATATTCCTGTCCTCTTGCTGCTTCTCTGGCTAGCATATTTGGATAAGTTCTGCGTTCTCCAGTGTCTTTTATTGGTTCGTGATAGAAAACGGCTAACTCATATTCGGCAGCTTTTTGCAAAACATATCTGAAATAATTCACCCCGAATTGTCCGTGATGCCATTCTTTCATGTTTAGTTTAGAACCTACGTGGCCAATTTTTACGGTGTGGATTCCTAATTTTTTGTACAAGGCAAAACCTGCATCAATCTGTTTCATGTAGTTAATCAGGTTCGAACCTGTTTCATGGTACCCGATAAGTTCAACCCCTTTCTCTTTTCCGTATTCAACAACTTTTTCTATGTCGAAATTATCAGCACATTGCGTGAAACTGAACATGTGCATGTGGTTTTCGTACCATTGCTGTGTCCAGCCTTTGTTCCAGCCTTCGATTAATAAATGATGTAAGCCTTCTTTGGCAGTAAAATCAATATATTCTTTGGCATGTGCCGTGGTAGCTCCTTGTTTTTCGCCTTCCCAGAAAGTATATTTCCCTATGTGCATTGCCCACCAGATCCCGAAGTATTTATATGGTTTTACATACGAAGGATTACCCATTTTGTTAGGTTCATTTAAATTTAGAATCAGATAGGATTCTATCAAGTCGCCTGATTTTTCGCCAATCTGAAGTGTTCTCCAGGAAGAAGTAAAGGTATCTTTTACTCTTACTTTTACACCATCTGCCCAAGGAACTAAGTCAGTTTTCAGTTGTGTTCCTGTGCTGTTTACCAATGTTGTACTGGCATAATCAATAAGGTTTGCTTCGTGAAAACTAAGTTTCAATCCGCTTTTGCTTTCGATTGTTAATGGCGTATGAACTGTGTCAATTGCATTTATACTCGAATTTTGATATAAATACTCATAGCGATTTTCCTTATAAGCCGGAATCCACCAGGCTTTTCCTTCTTCTTTCAGGTTGAAAGTTGTTTTTTCATCCATGATAAAAATACTGTCTTTCGTCCCCTGCTTTGGATATACATATCTGAAAGCAATTCCATCATCATAAGCACGGAACTGAATCTCCAGTTTGCGTTTTTCTGCATTTTTCTGCTGCAGCATCACCACCATTTGATTGTAGTGATTCCTGATTTTTTTCTTTTCTCCCCACACTTGTTCCCAAGTCTCGTCAAAAGTGCTGTTTTTTACATCAACCACCTCAAAATCAGTACTGAAGTCATCATTGTTTTTTAGTATAAATCCCATATCCGATGGTGTAATCACTTGAGTTTTTCCGTGAGACACTTCATATTTCGGAGCCGTTTTATCAAGGCTGAATTTAATTTTGTTTATGCCCTTTGGAGAAGCCAGCTCATAGGATTTGCTTTTTTGAGCCTGAGCTGTACCTACTACAGTCAATGCTGCTAAAAATGCTGGAAGTATTATTTTTTTTAACATGGTATTATTTTTTAATTGTATTTTTTTTAATCGGGGGAATGACTAACCTGCCCCCGATTTTCAATCTAACAAAACTCAACTTAAATTATTTTACCCACTCCGTTTTGAAAGTGGTTTTTCCTTGTAATGGATTTGATGCTGTTTCAAAATTGTTTCCTTTTTTAGAAACTATAATTGTCTGTACTGCATCGCCATCTGGCAGGAACACTTTGGCTTCAGCCGCTTTTGCCGCATCAGATGCATATACTTTTAAAGTTAATTTGCTCCAATCCATATCTTTGGTAGACTGAGCCAATCCAATATGAGGAAGTGCAGTACCGTCTTTTACTAAAACTACGATTGGCACTTCGCCTGCCTGAATTTTATGCCATCCTCCTTGGTAAACTTTTTTGGTTTGGTAATCAATCCAGGTTCCTTCTGGAAGGTAAACGTCTCTCTCTGTAACTTCTTCAAATAAAGGAGCTACTAACATACTTGATCCAAATAAATACTCATTATCTACTAACCAAGCCCCTGGATCGTTTGGATATTCCAAGAACAAAGCGCGCATCATCGGCAGTCCTTTTTGAGAACTTTCTTTTGCCTGAGCATAGATGTAAGGCATTAACTCGTAACGCATGTTATCAGCTTTTCTGAAAGTTTCCAAAAAGTCTTTGCTGTATAACCAAGGTTCGCGCGGAGGTTCTCCATGGCTTCTCACGTGTGAAGTAAACATTCCGAACGGAGCCCATCTTCTGTATAAATTTTCAGGAGATTTAGTAGCAAATCCTCCCACATCATGACTCCAGAAACTGAACCCGCTTAAGCCTAATGAAAGCCCGCCTCTTAATTCGGCAGACATTGCTCCGTTGCTTGTTTCGGCATCACCGCCCCAATGCAATGGATAACGCTGGCTTCCTGCCCAGGTACTTCTAGCCCAGATTAAAGTATAGCCTTTTTCTTTTTGAGTAATTTCGGCAACGGCTTTGTTGTAACGCAATGGGTATAAATTATGCTCGTAGAAACCTGTACGGCCAGAATGATAAATTCCTTCCGGCGGTGCTGCTTCACCAAAATCTACTTTGAAAACTGAAACTCCCTGATCAAATAATTTTTTTAATTTTCCCTGGTACCACGTAATTGTCTCAGGATTCGAGAAATCCAGCACTGCATCTTCGTACGGAAGATTTCCTTTGCGGTCTCTCACTGCCAGATTTTTGTCCATGATTTCATTGAACAAAGTATTTTTTGGAGTAAAATAGGGTAATTGCCATAAACACACATGGTAACCGTCGTCTTTCAAATCTGACATCATTTTTTGAGCATCAGGGAAACGGGATTTTGCAAACTCATAATTGTTTCTCCAGTCTACATCAAACCAGCCAGTATCGAAGTGAATCACATCGGTCGGGATTTTGTAAGCACGTAAGTCTTTGGCAACTTGGCGTCCTTCTTTTTCGGAGAAATAAGTGATACGGCTCATCCAGAAACCAAATGACCAAAGCGGAGGCATTGCAGCTTTTCCAGTCAGGTTTGTATATTCGTCCAGAATTTCTTTTGGTTCACCAATAAAGAAAAACAAATCGGCTTCGTCATCACCAATATACATTTCATTGGCACTGTTAAAATACCGTCCAAAATCTACTGTGATCGGCGTAGAATGGTGCATGAAAACGCCGTAACCGCGGCTGCTCATATAAAACGGAACCGGTTTGTACATCGTTTCGTTCTGGATACCATTGGCATCATCTGTCCATAAAACTACTTTCTGTCCTCTTTTGTTGAATTGGGTGAAAGACTCCCCGCAGCCAAAGATTTTTTCGTCTGGCTCTAAGCTGAAAGCCGCTCCCATACTTCTGGAATAATCGCTGTTTCTGCGCACATACGAAAACGGAAGTGTTGGTGTATAGGTGTTTTTAAAATCAGAATCGTGAAGTGTGCTGGTAAGCAGTTTTCCTTTTTCATCATAAATTTTTACGTGCCATGGTTTTGATAAAATTTCTACAGAACCGTGCTTGCTCGTGTATTTATATCCGCCTTCAATTTTAGAAGATTTCCATAATTCTGGATGATTCGGAGCAGTTCCGTTAATCAACATCAGTGACTCTTTTTCTGGATGGAACTGAGGTCCCGAAGTGATTTTGATGCGGATAGAACGATCCGACACAAACTGAATCTGGAAAGGAAGTTCAGGTGAAACTTCGTATTCTGTAGTTGGAAATTCATTGGCAGGAACCACTCCTGGTTTCATCATCATATTGTTGAAAGCCTGACGAGTCTGGTAATTGTAACGCAAATATTTAATAGTTCCTTTTCCTGTTGCAGGATCGAAATTGGTTAATTCATCTGCAAAATAAAAGGTATTCAGATAATTCTGAAAGTCCTTGCTAATGTCTATTGGTGCATTCAACACATCTGCGTTTTGAATTTGTGCTGAAGCTTTTGGCGAAAGCAGCAAACCAAAGCCCATAAAAAGCGATAAGGAAGCTAACTGTATTTTCTTCATTGTGTTTATTTTTGGTTATTAGTTAAATATTTATTCTGCTGTAATTACAATTGTTTTTTGTTTCAAACCATTGGCCTTGGCTGTTAATTCTATTCTACCGCCTTTAGCATCAGACTGAACGACAACTAAACATTTTCCGTTAAGGGCAGTGTGTTTTGAACCTTTGTACGATTCGTGGCTTACAGGATCACCACTGCAGACTCCCACAATTTTTCCATTTCCAGTAACCGAAAAACTAATTTCATTATTAGCTGTTGGCGCCAAAGTTCCATTTGCATCTACAATATCAGCTGTTACAAACGACAGATCATTTCCATCAGCTTTAATTGTACTTCTGTCTGCCGTTAATTGTAAGGCTGATGGAGTACCGGCAGTTTTTATTTCAGATTCTAAAACTGTTTTTCCGTTTTTACGGGAAACTGCTTTTAAAGTTCCTGCCCGAAAAGGAATTCTCCACATTACATGTAAATCATCTCCTTTTTTACTTCGAATGCCTACTGATTTTCCGTTTAAGAAAAGCTCAACCTCATCGGCATTATTATAGTATGCCCAGACATCAACATTTTGTCCTGCTTTCCAATTCCAATGTGGAAAAATATGAAGAACTGTCTTGTCTGTCCATTCGCTTTGGTACATATAATACACATCTTTTGGGAAACCAGCCAAATCTACAATCCCAAAATAAGAACTGATAGATGGCCACTCATACGGAGTTGGCTCTCCAATATAATCGAATCCAGTCCAGATGTACATTCCGGATAGAAAATCGTATTTTTTAATTACTTTCCAAGTAGCCTCGTGCGTAGATCCCCAAGGAGTCTGTACCTGATCGTAAGCCGAAACGGTATTATCAGGATTTCCTTCTGTAAATTTAATATCCCAGCGTACTGGCCATTTTTTTATAGTATCCGATTTAGTGTCATAATACCCGCGAGTCTGCAAGCCCGAAGTAGTTTCGGTTGCAATGAAAGGAGTATTTGGAAAATTTTTCTGATGGTGTTCATACGTTTGATGTGCATAATTGTAACCTATCAGATCTAAAACACCAGAGGCCGCTATTACATTGAAATAGGTTTTAGCCTTATCAAATTGCAGAGTCACTGCATCAATATTCATATTTACAGGAGGATTCATTGCTGCTGTAAGTGGACGCGTCTTATCATATTGACGTGTAATAGCTGCTAACTCTTTGGCAATTGCTACTCCTATTTCAGCATTCCATTGTTCTGGAATTTCGTTACCAATGCTCCACACAAAAATGCTTGGATGATTGCGGTCACGAAGCAATTGATCGATTAAATCTTTTTTATGCCATTGATCCCAATCATTGCCATAATCGTATTTGGTTTTGGTTTGCTTCCACATATCAAAAGCTTCATCCATGACAATGAAACCCATTTTATCACATAGATCCAATAGCTCTGGTGCTGGAGGATTATGTGAGGTTCTGATGCCGTTTACACCCATTTCCTTCATGATTTCCAGCTGGCGTTCGATAGCGCGCGTATTGACTGCCGACCCCAATGGCCCTAAATCGTGATGCAGGCAGACTCCTTTGATTTTGACTTGTTTTCCGTTTAAAATAAAACCTTTGTTCAAGTCAAACTTAAAATCTCTGATTCCAAAACTGGTTTTGTATTGATCGATAATTTTATCATCAACAGTAATTTCGGTAACTGCTGTGTACAATTCTGGTTTTTCGACAGACCATAAAACTGGTGACTCCACTTGAGTTTCCTGTTTAATGATTTGGCTCGCATTTCCAGCTATTGCTATATTCTGAGTAACAGATGCTACTTTGGTGTCTTCTTTAAAAATAGTAGTTGTTACTATCGCATTTTTTGAAACTGAATATTGATTTTTAATCGTAGTTTCCAAATTTACCGAAGCTTTTTCGGCAGTAACTTTCGGGGTTGTAATATATGTTCCCCATTGCTCAACATGTAATTTATCAGTTGTTTCCAGCCATACGTTTCTAAATATTCCAGAACCGGAATACCATCGTGAATTGGGTTGTTTTGAATTGTCAACCTTAACAATAATTTCATTGGTTTTATCTCCGTAATTTAAATAAGGAGAAAGGTCGTATTGAAAGCCAATATAACCATTTGGGCGTTTGCCAAGATAATGCCCGTTTATCCAGACCTGGCTGTTTCTGTAAACGCCGTCAAAAACAATTGACGTGATTTTTTCTTTATTTTCTAAAGCAACTTTAAATGTCTTTTTGTACCATCCCAATCCTCCATCAAGAGCGCCTCCTCCATATCCAGCAGGGCTTTTTTCATCAAATTTACCTTCAATGCTCCAATCATGAGGTACATTTAAGGTTCTCCAAACTGTAGCACTGCCAATTGTATCATTATCTTTTAAACTGTCGTTTAAATGAAAACTCCAATCCGAATTGAAAGAAATTTTTCTGGAACCGAAGCCAGTATCATTTCTATTGCATGACACTGCCAGAATTGTAATTGCCAGCAGCATTAAAGTTTGAATAAAAGTGCTTAGATATTTCATTTTTACTAAATTATAAATATTTTTTTAAAGTAATATAAATGTACCGATAAGTGTTTAAATAACAACCACTTATCGATACATTATAATTTTTCATTACAGTTTTCAGATTCTTTCTACTTTAAAAACTGGTTCCCGCTATCTAGGGAATATTATCAAGAGCAGTGTATGCACAAGCTCTTGATATTAAACCCGTTTCCAAAATCCAAAAAACTTTTATTAACCTCAATGTTTTAATACTACAAATGACCTAATTTGCAGTTTTTGGAACCAAATTCATAACGACTTGAACACCATCATTACGAATAATTGCATAACGTAATGAAGTTGCAGTAAGCTCCAATAATCTAACATCCGAAAAAGAGAATCCTGACATTGTTTCATTGTAATATGCATTAGTATGCAACATTTGAATTCCACCATTAAGCATCAAACGATCATTTGTAAAATCGTCTGTTCTTTGAAAAGTATAAGTTCCTTTGGTTGTAGTTTGTTCATGACTTCCTGTTGTTAAAGAAGTTTGAGTAACCGAAACATTGTAACCTCCGTTAAGATCAAATGTTACTTCCCCCCAATCCTTAACTTCAATTCCTGACCATGATACGTCATTTACACTTCCTGGAAACCAAGACCAGCTCCCACCACCAACTGTTGTATTAACATATTCAGCCGGTACGAAAGCAAAAGGGCTTTCTGTTACAAAATTGATAATCCATGTTTTTCCTGCTGTTCCATTAGTAAGTAAATTCCATTTTGGATCTGAAAAATAACTTGAATCATTATGATCAACTTTTACATTTACAGGCTTGGCATAAACTGCACCTCCTCGCGTAAAAGCAGTAAAATTAACCGTATAATTTCCAGCAAATGGGAAGAAAACAGTTTGCTCATCTGTATTATAGTGTGCCAATTCTCCATTAGAATCAGAACAAGACCAATACGGAATAACCGAAGAATCTAAATTTGTCAGTTTTACTTCATTGTTCTTTGACGGATTTTGTACTACCGAAAATTTAAGAGTTTCGGGAGTTAATGTTATCGCAGGAAGGCTATCACGGTCTTCTACTGGTTCACAGGAAAAAAGTGATCCCAGAGTAATTGCTGATATCAGTATGTATAATATGCGTTTCATAGTTTCTTTTTTTATTAGTTAAAATTACCAACCAGGATTTTGTGTCATAGCACCGTTTGAAAGAGTGACTTGAGATTGAGGCAATGGAAACCAGCCTAATGTTTCTGATCTAAAAGTTACATTAAACTGTGGATCGTCAGAAACATTATCAATAGCAGCTTTGGCTACATTCATCCCTTGTCTGATCAAGTCAAAATAACGTTGTCCTTCAAGTGCGAATTCTAAGCGGCGTTCATTCATTATCACATCTTTGGTAACTGACAAACGATGAGTCGCATCTTGATATGCACGATCACGAACCCTATCTAAACACGTTTGGGCAAACCCCGTATTGGTACCCAGATTAAGTTCAGCAGCCATTAACAGTATATCTGAAAAACGAAATACTGCAAAGTCCTGATAGTTATCAATCTGGAAATTTCCTCCTTTAATTTCAACAATAGCTTTTCCGGCTGCGTCTGTAATTGGGCAATATTTTTTCCAAGCATATCCAGTGTATTGGCGCTGATCTCTTGCTGTTGGATCTGGATCAAAATCTAAACCTTCTCCTTCAAAATTAATGATTGTGGCATCTCTACGAGTATCACCATCACCGTAAGCTTTATACAATTTTTCATTAACAGTGGCACCACCCCATCCTGTTGCATATCGTCCTATAGCACCCCCACGTGGTGCAATAAGCACTTGAAAACGATTGCCTTCATGAAGATTCCAATCACCTTTTCCTGAACTATTGTAACGCACAGCCCAAACCATTTCAGTGTTTCCTTCTCCAACAAAATTTTCAAGAGAAGCTGCAAGCCATAAGTTGGCAAAATTAGGCACCAAATCATGTCCGCTATTATTTACCGCATCGTTTATATAAGCAGCAGCCTGTGCTTTGCTTACAACGCCAGCCAAATCAGCTTTTTTATAGTAATCAGTGTAGAACAAAAATGTTCTGGCAATGTATGCCTCAGCCGCCCATTTTGTAATACGTCCGTAATTAGGATTTCCTGGTTGAGAATAGTTATCGTTGCCTAGATTATCCGCTGCAAATTTTAGATCATTTGCAATTAATGCGTAAGTAACTTCTGGAGATACTCTTGGAGCGTATAATTCATCCGGAGAAAGCTGCTTATCAACAGCAACAACATCACCAAACATTTTAGCCAATTGAAAATGAAAATGAGCTCTCAAAAATCTAGCTTCTGCTTCGTATTTAGTTTTAAGCGCTGTCTCGGTTCCCCAATCCACTTTATCTAAATTAGCCAACAGAATGTTTGCTCTGTAAATTCCTTGGTAAGGCGTTTTCCAAGCGTTTTTGTTCATGTCTTTGTCTGCAACGAATAAAAAACGATCCCATTCCAAATCATTTTGAGCATCAGCATTTCCATATCCTCCAAAGCAATTGTCTGAAGCCTGTTCACTAATCAATAATGGGGAGCCATATTCATCACGTTGTAAGACATCATAAACCGCAACAAGTCCTTCAAATGCATCTTTTGGCGTTTTATAAAAATTCGAGGCTACTTTTTCAGTATATGGTTCATTTTCCAAAAAATCACTTGAACATGCACCTAATACAAAAAGGCTTGATAGTGCAACTATCTTTATATATTTTTTCATCAGTATCATTTTTTAAAAGTTAACATTTAGACCCATCATATATGTCCTTGGCTGCGGATAGTATCCTACATCAATCCCTTTGGCCCAGCCTTGATTTGAATTTCCGAAACCAATTTCTGGATCCATACCTTGGTAATTTGTGAACGTAAATAAATTATTTGCTGCAACATAAAGTCTGAATTTGCTAAAGAAATCAAGCGTATTGATCAGTTTTTTTAAATCACAGCCTAGTGTAACCGATTTGATTCTGAAAAAATCTGCATTTTGAACATATAAGTCAGAGAATTTGGTATAATTCCCATTAGCATCTGTACCATACGTTACTCTTGGTATTGAATTTGAGGAACCTTCAGTTGTCCATCTATTCAAAATAGAGGTAGTGTAATTATTATAAGCACGAGAATAATCATGAATTCCAAAAACATTCTGGCTGCCAGATACTCCATAAGTATAAACAGAGAAATCAAATGCTTTATATGAAACATCCATATTCAAGCCGTATGTGAAATCAGGATTCGGATCACCAATTTTTGTTTTGTCATTAGCATCAATTTTTTTGTCTCCATTTAAATCCACAAAACGAACATCTCCAGGTTGCGCATATGGCTGTACTCCTGCAGCAACTTCAGAGGCATTTTGAAAAATTCCATCTGTTTTCAATCCATAGAAATAACCGATTGGCTGTCCTACCTCAACTCTGTTAATTTCGTCTATTCCCTGGAATAATAAATTGGTATCACCATGGATAATTCCTTCAGCATTTGCAATTCTTGTAACCTCATTTTTATTGTACGAAAGATTTCCATTTACTGAGAAAGTCCAATCATTTCCAAAATTTGTCTTATATCCTAAACCAAATTCCATACCTTTATTAGTTATATCCCCTCCATTGATAAAAGGCGCATTTGCTCCAGCAAGATCTGGAATAGAAGCTTGAACTAACCAATCTTTGGTTTCTTTGTTATAATAATCAAAAGTAAATGTTAGTGAAGAGAATAATGTAAGATCAAAACCTAAATCTAATTGTTCTGAAGTTTCCCATTTTACATCTGGATTATCAATATTATCTGGGCTGGATCCCACTACAAGATTCTCATCCTCTAGAGCACCCGCCGTTCCAAAGTGATAATTTTTATCATAAGAACTTATAGTTGACATATATGAAAATGCTCTAATCTGATCATTACCATTTTGTCCCCAGCTTCCTCTGATTTTTAAATTGGTTAACACATCATTTTTAGGAAAGAAATTCTCTCTATCCACATTCCAGCCTGCAGAAAATGATGGGAATATAGCATATTTGTTATTTGGCCCGAAATTAGAAGAACCATCTCTTCTTACTGTAGCCGAGAATAAATACTTGTTGTCATAATCATACAATAAACGCCCAAAATAAGACTGCATATTATAATCATTACGTCCTCCTGATACCGAACTTGAAATTTTGTCTGTGGCATTACTCAGATAAGCGTATTTGAATCCTTCTCTGCTCAATTCCTTACCCGTCGCGCTCATGTATTCCGAGATATTTTCTTTTGCAGATGTTCCAACTAATACATCAAAATGATGAATGTCTTTTATAGAAGCTTTGTATTGCAAAGTATTTTCAAATAACCAGCCCGCTCCTTTATTAGAACTTTGCGTAACACTAGAAACAGTATTATTGTTGGTTGAAGAAAGGCTATATTCTGGAAGATAAGAACGATATGCACTATTTGTAATATCAACACCAAAACTAGATCGGAAAGTAAAGTTTTTCAAGAATTTTGCTTCCGCAAAAAAGTTCCCTACAAAACGGTCAATCTTATTCTCATTGAAATTACTATAATACATTGATCCTATAGGGTTGCTAATGTCTGGAGCTACAACTGAATGTGCAAAGTCACCGTTTTCATCATATGCAGCATCTATTGGAGCAGCATTCAAAAATGATCTTACACTGTTATAATAGATCCCTTGGTCAGAAACACCATTGCTTTTGATGTTAGAGTAAGAAAAGTTTTCTCCAACTTTTAAATGATTTTCAATAAGTTCGGAAGTCGAATTCACCATAAAAGTCGTACGGCCATATTTGGATTGGTTGTTTTGCCCCCCAATAAGTCCTTCTTGACCATAATAAGATAATCCAGTCGCAATAGTCGATTTTTTATCACCTCCTGTAATCATTAACGAATGATTTTGTTTTTTCGCCCCCTCATTAAACAGATCATCTTGCCAGTCATGATTTGGGAAAGAAGCAATTTGTTCTGGAGTATATAGTGGAGACATTCCCGAATTTACTCTTGCTTCATTAATGATAGTAGTGTATTCTTTAGTATTTAATAAGTCAATTTTTTTTGCAACATACTGAAACCCTGTATAAGTGCTCAAAACAACATTTATTTTACCTTCTTTTCCTTTTTTAGTGGTTACCAGTACTACTCCATTGGCCGCTCTAGCTCCATAAATAGAAGCTGCTGCTGCATCTTTAAGAATATCAATCCTCTCAATAGATGAAGGATCTAAATATCCTATACCATTGTCCACAAGCACTCCGTCTACAACATATAAAGGTGAACTGTTTCCAACTGTACCAACCCCACGAATGTTGATCGCCATTCCTGCTCCTGGCTGTCCAGAAACAGAAGTAATATTAACTCCCGAGGTTTGCCCTTGCAAGGCATTTACAACATCTCCAACAGCTACAGCCTGAATGTCTTTGGCAGATACAACTGAAGTTGCTGCTGTAGATACTTTCTTTTTCTGGCTGCCATATCCTATTACTACAACTTCTTTAAGATCTGAAGTTTCTGATTGCATTGAAACATTAATAACTGATCGATTTGCTACTGATATTTTTTGAGTTTTAAATCCTAAAACAGTAAATTTTAGCTGAGCATCTGGATTTACAGTAATTTTGAAAGTCCCGTCAAAATCTGTAGAAGTACTGGCCGTTCCTCCTTCTACGATAATATTTGTTCCTGGAATACCCAAGCCATCAGCTGCTGAGGTTACCTTTCCTGTTACAGAAATGGCTTTTTGCTGCGCAAAGCCAGACTGTATCGTAAATATAGCAAGCAAAAGCACCAGGCATAATTGGAGCATTCTTGGTTTAGTACAATAATTGCTTTTCATAATAATTAATAATTTGGTTAAATTGTTTGTTAGTAGTTCTTAATCTAATTAAAATGCATTCGAGATAATCTGTTCAAATAATTCTTGTTTACCACTAATTGGCTGAGGCTCTCCCTTTGCACGCGCAATAGCACTAAGATCTTCAAGAGAAAGTTCTCCTTTTTCATATTTAGCACCATTATCTACGTCAAATGATCCGTAACGCTGTTTGCGTAATTCTTTATAATTTGTATTTTTCAATATATGGTCGGCACAGATAAGTCCTCTGGCAAAAACATCCATTCCGGCAATGTGTGCAATGAATTTATCCTCTATATCGATTGAGTTTCTTCGCACTTTTGCATCAAAGTTTATTCCGCCTCCTTGAATTCCACCGCCTTCTAAAATAACCAGCATAGATTGGGTAATTTCAAAAACATCTATAGGAAATTGGTCTGTATCCCAGCCGTTTTGGTAATCTCCACGATTTGCATCTATGCTTCCTAACATTCCAGCATCAACAGCAACTTGTAATTCATGCTCGAAAGAATGTCCCGCAAGTGTTGCATGATTCACTTCCAAATTCAGCTTGAAGTCATTCTGAAGCCCGTGTTTATGAAGGAATCCTAAAGTTGTAGCCGCATCAAAATCATATTGATGTTTCATAGGTTCCATTGGTTTTGGCTCAATAAGAAAAGTTCCTTTGAACCCCTGCTTGCGCGCGTAATCTCTGCAGATAGTCAAGAAACGTCCCATGTGTTCCAGTTCTCTCTTCATATCAGTATTCAAAAGGCTCATATAACCTTCTCTGCCACCCCAGAACACATAGTTTTCGCCACCTAAAGCAATCGTTGCATCAATTGCAATTTTGGCTTGGGCTGCGGCATAAGCCACGACATCAAAATTGGGATTTGTAGAAGCTCCATTCATATAGCGAGGATTGCTGAATAGATTTGAAGTTCCCCATAGTAATTTGATTCCCGTTTCTTCCTGTTTGATTTTTGCGTAAGCAACCAAAGCTTTTACACGCTGCTCAAATTCTTCCAAAGTAGGCGCATCGTCTACCATATCAATATCGTGGAAGCAGTAGTATGGAATACCAAGTTTGCTCATAAACTCAAAAGCGGCATCCATTTTATCTTTGGCACGCTGAATAACATCTTCGCTTTTGTTCCACTCAAATGTTTCAGTTCCAGCACCAAAAGGATCACCTCCAGTATTGCATAATGTGTGCCAGTATGCCATTGAAAAACGTAAATGCTCTTTCAAGGTTTTGCCTGCCACTACACGGTTTTCATCATACCATTTAAACGCTAAAGGATTTGTACTATCCTTACCTTCAAATTTTATGGTATCGATGTTTTTAAAATACGATTGTGTTGTTGTTGTACTCATTATTATAATTCTATTTTAATATTATTTTTCCATTCTTGATATATTTCCTGATACTGAGAAGTCAATATCGGATTTGGCTCAACTCTTTCTATACATTTTAATCCTTCAAAAGCTTGTTCCAAAGAAGCATAATAGCCAAAACCATACGCAGCTCCTCTTGCAGCACCTTCAGGCCCAGAAGTGTTATATAATTCTAATGTAGTTTGTGTAGTATTGGTGAAAATTTCTCTAAAAACAGGACTCAAAAAAAGATTGGCATTTCCAGCTCTCACAATTTTGCCAGAAGCCCCAACTGATTTCATTACATCAAAACCATAATTCATGGCAAAAACAATCCCCTCGCAAGCCGAACGTATTAAATGCCCAGATTGATGAATATTAAAATTTAGATTTTGAATGCCAGAATTGACATTTTTATTATTGAAAATTCGTTCTACACCATTCCCAAAAGGATAAAAACGCAAACCATCGCTTCCTGGAGCTGCTTTTGCCGCTTCGGCGTTTAGTGCGTCATAAGCAATTAAATTTGTTCTATCAACTGACATAATTTTGCGCAGCCATTGGTATAAAATTCCTGAACCATTGATGCATAACAAAACGCCATTGTTTTTTTGAGCTTCGGTATTATTTACGTGCAAGAAAGTATTCACACGGTTCTCTTTGTCATAGGCATCTTGATTGCTTACAGCATATATTACTGCCGATGTACCTGCTGTAGTTGCAATTTCCCCTGGTTTCAAAACATTCAAGGACAAAGCATTATTAGGCTGATCACCTGCACGATAAGTGATTTTAACATCAGAATTTAATCCTAACATTGACGCAACATCTGGATGAACTGCAGCCTGATATCCAAAATTGGGAACGATCTCAGGAATCATATCCGCTGGTAATTCCATTCCATCCAATACATCGGCTGCTAAAGTTCCTTTGGAGAAATTCCATAAAGCGGCTTCCGATAAGCCCGAAGTACTTATTTGTGCTTTTCCTGATAGTCTTGCAGCTATGAAATCCCCAGGAAGCATCATGTAAACCGCTTTTTGAAAAATCTCTGGTTCATTGGTTTGAACCCATTTTAATTTAGAAGCCGTAAAGTTTCCAGGGCTTCCTAGAATCTGCTGCTGACAGAATTCATGCCCCATCCTGTCATATACTTCATTCCCAATAACTGCTGCCCTGCTATCACACCAGATGATAGATGAGCGTACTGGATTTATGTTTTCATCGGTCAAAACCAGACCATGCATCTGATAGGCAATTCCAATTCCTGCAATTCTTTTTAAATCTATGTGATGTTTAGAACCAAGAGACTGGATTCCGTTTTTTACATATTCCCACCACTTATTTGGATCCTGCTCGGCCCAGCCAAATTTTGGAGCTATAATATCCATTTCAAATTCAGGAGCTGTTACCGAGGCAACTGTTGTCCCTTTCTCGGCATCAAATACCGATAATTTTATAGATGAGCTCCCTAAATCGATTCCTAAAAAAAGCATAATCGTTGTATTATATGAGTAACTTAATATTGTTTTTCGTGCTTTTGGTCAAAAAAACCATAACGTTATGGTTAATTTGACTACAAGTATACGGCCTATTTTTGATATTAACAAAAAATTAGAATTAAATTATCATTATTATTAAAAAATACTTTTAAAATTATTGATTTGACAGTATCCCTAAAAGGCTTTAAAAAGCATTTTAAAGCAGTAACTATATCAAAATCTATTAGTTTTCAATTAATTAACAATGAAGAATAAAAAAAACAACAGAGAACTAAGATTTTAATAAAAATCCAGTTTATTCACAATTCTTTTGCAATATTTTATAAGCTTACCTAACACAACTCTTAAAAATTCATTAAATTGGCCCAAAAATTCAGTATGACTATGAGCGCGAAAAGTATCGATAAGGATTTAATACAAACTACGGAGCAATCTGCCATGAATGCGATTACTATTGACTGTGTTATATTTGGTTTTGATAATGGAATATTAGAAGTGCTGCTGGTAGAACATGCCGAAGGGATCAGTAAAGGAAAATGGGGACTGCCAGGAGGCTGGATAAAAAAGAAAGAGAGTACTGATGATGCCGCTCACCGATTATTGGCTGAACTCACTGGTATGGATAATATATACCTTGAGCAGCTGAAAGCGTTTGGAGAACCTGACCGCTTTCCTTTACGAAGAGTCATCACAATTGGGTATTATGCTTTGGTAAAAAGAGAAGATTATGATATCAAAGCAGGTTTTACAGCTTCGGATGCCAAATGGTACAAAATTAACGAGATTCCCGATTTAATTTATGACCATAATGAAATACTGGATTACAGCTTAAAAAATCTTCGCAACAGGGTTCGTCAAGCTCCAATAGGCTTCAACCTCTTGCCAGAAAAATTTACTTTATTACAGCTCATGCATCTTTATGAAGAAATTTTAGGAATAGAAATGGACAAATCCAATTTTCGCAGAAAAATTCTTCACATGAAACTGCTGGTTGCCCTAGATGAAAAACAACAGGACGTTTCCCATAGAGCTGCAAAACTCTATAAGTTTGACTCCGAAATCTACGAGAAGCTTACTCAAAAAGGCTTCAACTTTGAGTTCTGATCTAGAAAATAAAACTTTGTTTCTTACCTATAGTAATACAATCACTAGTATATAAAAAGACCCGATAGTTAATCACGCTATCGGGTCAGAGTTTTCAATAACTAACCAAAACTCTCTTTTTATTTTACATTCCAAATAAACATTAGAAATTATTCTTTTAACAGCTTTGAAGAAAACACTCCTTGGCTAGTCTTTACTTTTACAATACAAACTCCTGCTGCAATATTCGAAGTTTCATTCAGCATAACATTTACTGAATTATTTTGAACATCATAAGTATTTTGAAGCATCAGCCTCCCTAAAACATCATATACAGTTACATATACCTCATTATCTGAAGTGTTATCGGGCAATTTTATCTGCAGATAATCGTTAGCAGGGTTCGGTTTAATACTGATTCCTAATTCATTATTAATTTGATTATTTCCATTATCTTCAATGCCTAAAGTTGGATCGCTATCACCATAAACAATCCCCCTGCCTACGGTACTCATATACACGCGCCCATAGACATTCATATCACCCACTATGAAATTTCCGTTGCCAGTACCGCCATATTGATGCAGATCATCATTGACCCTTTCCCAAGTCATACCTTGATCAATCGAACGGAAAACCCCAGTCACTCCGCTTACAGTTCCCCAAATATAAATTGCTGGATAATTTGCATTTGGAGCAGCTTTTCCAATTCCAACCGCTGATGCAGCAGTTACTGCAGCTGATGGTGTAGTATAAGTTACTCCGCCATCGATAGTACGGATCAGTCCTCCATTATTTTTTGCAATCCAGAGATGGCCAGCCTTTCCTGGTACCGAACGTATTATTTTTGACCCTCCTGAACCGGCACTGCCCGCTTTAGTAAAACTGGAACCACCATTGGTACTTACCATCAAATCCCCGTTACCTGAATTATAAACATAAAACTTATTATTAGTGACTGGATCCGAGACTGGAACAGTATTAAAGCTTACACCCGTAGAAGCTGTCCAAGTTGCCCCATTATCGGCAGTACGGTATAATGCGTTGGCATTTTCAGGACAATGCAGAATTTTTGTACCGTCATAAGATAATGCAACACTGCCTTTACTGCCTTGAAGCGTAGCTGCAGTCATGGTCCAGGTTGTTCCCTGATCTGAAGAATAATACATTTTATCTCCCAGCCTGACTAATTTGTTTGTATTGCCTGCTGCATAAGCAATTCCTGTGGACGATCCCATAGTGGGAACATACTGCGATGCATAAACCGAAACATCGGTGTGCTTGAATCCATCATAGTCGGCAATAACGCTCAAAGCAGGACCCGACGGTATACTTATTAAATCATAAGGCACACTTTCCTCTTGGCCTTTTGCATCAAATTTCCAAGTTGTCTGTACAGCATTTACATCATCACAAGTAAAAATACCATTACCAGAAACAACACTGGCCTGTGCAGTATTGAATGGATTAAATTTAATATCTCCTGCCCAATGAATCGAGGCCGACGATCCAGAAATCCAAGTACAGCCATTGTCCATCATTTTAATTCCTGATGTCCCAACCAGATCTTTCCAAGTCGCCCCTCCATCGGTACTTAAAAAAAAGCGGTCACCATAAACTCCGGAACCACCAGATGGTGTGTATTGCAGCAAATAAGTATTCATAGTTGAAGCTACAATTCTCAAAGGATTTGCAGGATCAACATCAATACCTCCAAAAGGCTTAGCAATACCTGCAGGCGTTATGTTAGTTAATGTACCTGTCGAATTTAATTTCCAAATTTGTCCACTGCCTGGATTCCAAGGTCCTTCTTTATCTGCATAAGTAATTAACAATGTTCCATTGGAATCAAGTACCGCGCGCTGTGGCATATAAGCAGTTGTACTATTGGTAACCGCTGTCCATGAAGCACCTCCATCGATACTTTTATACAGATTTGAAGCTCCTGTTCTGGAAACTCCCGCATAAATTGTCTGTGTAGTGCCGCCCGAAGCGGTATTTGGATCAAAAATTACAAAACAGATCCCATTATCATTAGCAGTAGCAGTCACTGGAAACGCGCTGTTTTTTGTCCAAGTTGAACCACCATCAGTACTTTTAAACAATCCGTTACGTCTTGTTCCGCAAAAGAGTACGTTCGAATTATTAGGATCTACGGCCAAACGTTCTCCATTAGAACGCCCCATTCCGTTGCCATGTGCTTTAAATTGTGAGGTAACAATAGTTTCGGTAAAAGTATTTCCTCTATCAGTTGATTTTAAAACAGCTGTTCTGCCATTGTTAAAATAATCAGTACCTGCTAATATATACACAACATCATTATTTTGCGGGTCTATTGCTAAAGATTCTACGCCTTGATAACCTGTCTGATTAACGCTTGTCCAGTCCAGTAAAGGAATCCACGTTCCACTTATTTTATTCCATCTATAGGCTCCGCCAACATCTGTTCGGGCATATTTTAAATCTGCTTCTGTCTTACTGGCAACAATACCTGTTACAAAACCCGTTCCTCCAATCTGCACGTTCTTCCACACTGCCTGTGCCTGAATTCCTAAAACTGCAGAAAAAAGCATCAATACTAAAAAGTAGTTTTTCTTCATTTTAATTAATTAAAAAATTAAATTTTTTACAAAATTTCATCTTGGTATCCGCTCAAAAAACAATTTTAAAGAGAAATTATTTTTCTTATGGTTAAACTGACTACAAGTATACATACATTTTTTTATATTCACAAAAAAAGGATTGTTAATTTTAAAACAACTTGTTAATTTTTGATAATATCCTATTGAATTATCAAAATTAATAGACTTTAAACAAATGTGAATATGGTGCATAAAAGTTATAGATTATAGAAAAGTGCAGCATTTTCGCCCCAAAAAGCCTGCTGTTGTATTAATGGAAAACGGCTGTAATAATCTCTAAGAATTGAGGCAGATTGATTATAAGAAGCAGCCAATAAACTTACTGGCCAATCACTGCCAAAGAACAGGCGCTCCATTCCAAAGGCAGCAGTTACAGCATTCAAACAAAAGGTGAAATCTTCTTTTTTCCAATGATTCCAATCGGCTTGGGTAACCAGTCCTGAGACTTTGCAATGCACATTGGGCAGCAATGCAATCTCTTTTATATGCTTTTCCCAAACCAGAAAATCAGCTTGTTTAATATTTGGCTTTGCCAAATGATCAATAACAAATGCCTGTTCTGGAAATTTTTCTGCAAATACTGCAGCTGTCTGCAGCTGGGAAGCAGCAACAAGAATATCATACGTAAAATTATATTGAGCCAGCTTACTTATGCCGTTACAAAAATCTATATTCAATAAAAAATCAGCATCTGATTCTGCTTCGACTATATGCCTGAAACCTTTCAATTTTTTAAACTGGGAAAAATATTGCAGCCGTTCTTCGAGATTTAGCGCTTTCAAATCAACCCAGCCTACTACACCTTTTATAAAATCATTTTCATCAGCCAGCTGCAGTAAAAAATGAGTTTCATCTTCGCTTTGATCAGCCTGCACAGCAATACAGCCATCGATAGCATTAGCCTTAAAAACTGAAACAATATCTTGAGGCAGGAAATCACGCTGAATCACTTTCATTTCATCAGTAATCCACGCTTCTTTCAGGGGATGGTATTTCCAAAAATGAATATGACTGTCGATTTTCACTGGTTCAGTTTTTTAAATTGGGCTATTTCTGTGTGAAATTAGACCTGACAGATTTAAAAACCTGCCAGGTCTGTGCAGATAACAAGCTGATTTACGTTCTTATCTTTTAAGAATAAGCAACAGCTAACTGTTTACTAGTGCCTAATCCTTCAATTCCTAATTCAATTACATCACCAGCTTTTACATATACCGGTTCTGGCTTTATCCCCAAACCAACTCCTGGAGGGGTTCCTGTACTAATAACATCGCCTGGCAGCAGCGTCATGAACTGACTTAAGTAATGCACTAAAAATGGAATCTTAAAAATCAGGTTCGAAGTATTGCTGTTTTGATATTTTTTGCCGTTTACTGTTAGCCACATAGATAAATTATTCACATCTCCAACCTCGTCTGGTGTAGCCAAAACAGGTCCAAGAGGAGCGAAAGTATCACTTCCTTTTCCTTTTGCCCATTGTCCGCCACGCTCCAGCTGATAGGCTCTTTCGCTATAATCATTAAGCAGGCAATACCCAGCCACATAATCCAAAGCATCAGCTTCCGGTACATAACTTGCTTTTTTGCCCACTACAAAAGCCAGCTCCACTTCCCAATCTGTTTTTTTGCTGTCTTTTGGGATTACCAGATTATCATCAGGACCACATAAGGAAGTAGTCGATTTAAAAAAGATAATAGGCTCGTCTGGAATAGCAGCTCCAGTTTCTTCACAATGATCTACATAATTAAGTCCAATACAGATGATTTTTGATGGTCTCGCAACTGGAGAACCCAATCGAACTGCATCACTAACTTCTGGAAAAGAAGTGTTATTTTTTAAAGCTTCTTGCAATTTCTTAATTCCGTTATTTTCAAAAAAAGCTTCATTATAATCGTCAACTATAGACGAAACATCTATTCGCTTATCATTAATCAAAAGACCTGGTTTTTCTTTTCCAGCTTCTCCAAATCGTATTAGTTTCATTTTTTATTTTTTAAATTACTGTTTATTAAGTTATTGTGTTTTTAAACCAAAAATCCAAGCTGCTTAGAACTTAGACTCTTAGCGTCTATATTTAATTATTCAATTTAATAAAACCACCGTCAATAGGATAATCCGACCCTGTGATAAAAGAAGACTCGTCACTGCACAGAAACAATGCCAATATTGCAATCTCTTCAGGTTTTCCCATACGCCCAATAGGCTGTGATTTAGATAATTTTTCGAAAATTTCAGCTTCATTACCCGGATAATTTTTATTGATAAACCCATCTACAAAAGGCGTATGAACCCTTGCCGGAGAAATCGAATTACAGCGGATATTTTCATTAATATAATCCTTGGCTACTGATAAAGTCATTGCCATTACAGCGCCTTTGGCAGTAGAGTATGCAAATCTGTCCGGGATTCCGACCCAGCACGCAATAGAGGCCAAATTAAGAATAACTCCGCCACCTGATTTTCTAAACTGTGGAATTGAAGCATACAGACAATTGTATACACCTTTCACATTAACATTCATCACACGGTCAAAATCGGCTTCGGGAGTAGTATCTACTCTGCCTACATGGGCAATCCCTGCATTATTTACAAGAATATCAATATTCCCGATTTTTTCAAATGCTGTGATTACTTCCTGCTGATTAGCCACATTACAGGCATGAACAAACACCTTATCTCCATTTGAAGTTATTTCGCCTGCAGTAGACTGGGCACTTTCCAGCGAAAGTTCTAAAATATGCACTTCGGCACCATGTTTTGCGAACAATATTGAGATGGCCTTACCTATACCGCTTCCTCCGCCTGTTATAATTGCTTTTTTATTTTTTAAAGAAAACATATAAATAAATTTTTGATTTCAGATTAATGATTTTTGATTTTTGATTTTCTCATTAGAGAACCTAAAGATCATTAATTTCACGAAGTTTAATCCTTCTGAAATCTTAAATCGTTATTCAAAAATCTTAAATCAGCTTTATTACAGCGACACTCCCCTTTTCCAAGGAATAAAATCATCCTGATTTAACTGCACAGCTTTAGGAATAATTTCCCCACTGGCCGCTTTTATGCAGTAATCCAGAATTTCTTCTCCCATTTCTTCAATAGTTTTTTCACCGCTAATGATTGAACCGCAGTCAATATCGATAATATCACTCATTTTTGAAGCCAAAGCCGAGTTGGTGGCCACTTTTATAACCGGACAGACAGGATTTCCCGTAGGTGTTCCCAAACCGGTAGTAAATAGAATCAATGTTGCTCCAGAAGCCGCTTTTCCAGTAGTTGCCTCAACATCATTTCCTGGCGTGCATACAAGACTCAATCCAGGTTTAGTAACCAATTCGGTATAATCGAGTACATCTTCAACTGGCGAGGTGCCTCCTTTTTTGGCAGCGCCCGCACTCTTGATAGCATCTGTAATCAAGCCGTCTTTTATATTTCCGGGTGAAGGATTCATGTGAAAACCAGAACCCACTTTATGTGCCAAAGCATCATAAGATTCCATCAGATTTATAAATTTGCGAGCTGTCTCTTCTGAAACACAGCGGTCAATCAAGTCCTGTTCGGCACCACACAATTCAGGAAATTCTGCCAATAAAATTTTTCCGCCCAAGCCTACTACCAGATCCGAAGTATACCCAACGGCTGGATTTGCAGAAACACCGCTAAAGCCGTCACTTCCCCCACATTTTACACCAATGCAGAGTTCGCTCAAAGGAGCTTCCTCTCTTTCATATTGATTGATTTCTATGAGTCCCTGAAATGTTTTTTTGATAGCATTTGCTATCAATACTTCTTCACTTTCGGTCTGCTGCTGTTCAAAAACGAACAACGGCTTATCAAAAGACGGATTCTGTTTTTTGACATCGTTTAAAAAATCCTGCACCTGCAGATGCTGACAGCCTAAACTCAATACCGTAATCCCGCCCACATTAGGATGATTTGCATACGAAGCCAATAAGGCACTCAGCGTTGCAGCATCCTGGCGTGTACCGCCACAGCCTCCCTGATGATTCAGGAATTTTATTCCATCAACATTTTTAAAAACACGATTTGCAGTATTGGCTGGTATCAGCTGCAAATCCACGGCATTTATATCCTCTCCGCTTTGATAGCTTTTCAATAACTGATGCGTGAACTGCGTATATTTATCACTCACAGAATAACCCAGTTCGTTATGCAATGCTTCTCGGATGACATCTAAATTTCGATTTTCACAAAAAACAGTCGGTACAAACAGCCAGTAATTTGCTGTTCCCACTCGGCCATCTTTCCTTTTATATCCTTTGAATGTCTTGTCTCTATATTTAGAAACATCTGGAGCCTGCCATGAAAAACTGCTTTCTTTATATCGATACGGTTCTGCTGCGTGCTTAAGATTTTCAGTAGTCATCAAACTTCCTCTGTTTACATCACATTGTACTTTTCCAACCAAAACTCCATACATAATCACTTGGACACCAACAGGCAGATCAGTTGTATAAAACTTATGCTTCGCCTTAATTATTTCTGTCAAAATATATGTTTCAGATTCGAAAACAACTGTTTCACCTTTTTGCAAATCTGTTAATGCCACCAGAACGTTATCCTTTGGATGCATTTTTACAACTGATCTTTTCATTTTATTCTCCAGCATTATTATTAATTCTATTCTTTCTTCTTGCGAAAGCAAAAAACACTATTACCACAAAACACATTAACGGCACAATATATCCGTTTTGGATACTGCCAGTTTTATCCGAAATCATTCCTAAAACCGGAGGCAGCAGTGCTCCGCCTACAATAGACATTACAATCAGTGATGAACCAATTTTTGTATTATGCCCTAAATCCTCGATACCCATAGAAAAAATAGTTGGAAACATGATACTCATAAAAAAAGCAATCGCTATAAGTCCATACACTACTATCATTCCTGTTCCGTTTATTACCAAAACACATAACAGGATATTAATTAAAGCATATATCAGCAGCAGTTTCTGCGCATCTATATATTTCATAATAAAAGTTCCCGCAAAACGCCCCAGCATAAATGCTAATCCAAAAAAACCTAAATATTTTGCCGCCGAATCTTCGCCCATTCCTGCAGCAGTTGTCGCCATTTTGATAAAAAAACTACCCACACAAACCTGTGCGCCCACATAAAAAAACTGAGCAATAATTCCCCCTCTTAGTTTTCCTGACTTTAAAGCTCCTGTAAAACTAGCACCGTCAGCTCCTTCTTTGTCTTCGTCTTTAATGTCGGGCATAGCCGTAAAATAAATGATAACCGCTACTGCCAAAATGATTAAACCCAAAACGAGATAAGGCATTTTTACGCTTGCAGCCTCTTCCAAAAGATAATTATGCAATTCTGGAGCATTCATCCCATCCATCTCTGCTTGCGTCAAATTTTTTCCTGACAAAATCATGGGGCCTATATAAGCTGGAGCGATATAAGCCGCCAGCCCATTAAACGATTGTGAAAAATTCAATCTACGGGTCGCTGTCGAAGCCGGACCCAAAATAGTGACATACGGATTCGCAGCTGTTTCCAGAAAGGTAAGACCGCAGGCAATTATGAATAAAGCTCCCAGGAAATACATGTACTGAAGCGAATTGGCCGCGGGTACAAACAAAATAGAACCCAATCCGAATAAAACCAGCCCGATAAGAATACCTGACTTATAACCATACTTCCTCATTACATAGCCTGCCGGCAAAGCCATCGCAAAATAAGCAATGAATACAGAGGAATCTATCAGCGAAGATTCTAGATCCGAAAGATTGAAAGCCTTTCGCAGATGCGGAATAAGTATAGGATCCAGGTTATGCACAAATCCCCAGAAAAAGAATAAACTTGTTACTAAAATCAAGGGGAAAAACATTTTCCTGCTTCCATTAGAAACCGCTTCATTCACTGCATCTTGATGTGGGGTTTTGGTCATATTTGTGATTTGTTAAATTATAAATATATTTATTCTGAAATTGCTCTATCTAAATGGGTATAGCCTCCATCAACATATATTATCTGGCCTGTCGTATGGCTCGATTTTTCGGATAAAAGAAAAGCAGTCATATTAGCGATTTCTTCTGCTGTTGTCATGCGTTTTCCTAAAGGAATTTTACTGGTTATTGAGGCCAGCTTTTCTTCCTTATTTTCAAATGTGTTAATCCAGTTCTCGTACAGCGGAGTAAAACATTCTGCCACCACAACCGCATTTACGCGGATATTGTACTTCAATAATTCAACAGCCCATTCTCTGGTTAGAGCGTTGCGTCCTCCATTTGCGGCAGCATAAGCCGAAGTTCCTCCTTGACCAGTATCGGCAGTTTTGGAACCTATGTTTACAATACTCCCTTTGGATTTGATAAGATGTGGCAAAGCGTGCTGTGCCATCAGATAATAATGCACCAGATTTTTATGCAGCGAAGCCATGAAAGAGTCATAATTGCCGTTCTCCAAGCCCACGCCGTCATTGACTCCTGCATTATTGACCAAGCCATCTATGCTGCCACATTGCTTAATAATAGTTTCAATAGCGTATTGACTGTCGGCAGGCCTTGTCAAATCGGCAACGACTTGCAATACTTTTCCGCCCGAAGCCTCTATGTCTGTTATCACAGCTTTATTATCAGCTTCATTTCGGCCTACAATAACGGGAATGGCACCTTCAGAAGCCAATACTTTGCATATTCCCAAACCAATGCCCTTTGCTCCTCCAGTTACCACAATAATTTTATCATTCAGTGATAGTTGCATCTGCTGTATTTTTGATTAGTTATTTTCGATTTCAAATGAAACATTTCTTTCAATTATTCAGACTGTAAAACTCTCATCAGAATCTGAGATTTCATCAATTAAAAACAATCTTATGGTTAATTTGACTACAAGTATAGCCAATATTTTTAAATCAGCAATAATTAATATGATAAATTTAATAATTACTAATCATTTAAGATATAATTTTCAAATATTTACAATCATTTCTTAATTATACAAAATCTGTCCTGCAAAATGCAGACTCTCCCAAATTATCCAGATTATTAATAGTCCTAAAAAAATTAACTTTTAATACCTAAAAGCGCATGACAGTATTCAGTAATTTTGCAATATGTATGCATTAGTCGACTGCAATAATTTCTATGCTTCCTGCGAACGTGTTTTTCAGCCGAAATTCAACGGAAAACCTGTTGCTGTATTATCTAACAATGACGGCTGCGTGATTTCGAGAAGCAATGAAGCCAAAGAAGCAGGAGTACCAATGGGGGCACCAGCATTTAAAATTAAAGAGCTAGTTAAAGAGAAAAATGTTCAGCTTTTTTCTTCTAATTATGCTCTGTATGGTGATTTGAGCAGCCGGGTAATGTCTATTTTAGGACAGTTTACTCCAAATGTCGAAATCTATAGTATTGACGAAGCATTTCTTAATTTTGATGGCTTAGAAATTCCCAGCTTTCATGATTATGGCCTTCAAATGAAAAACCGCATTCGAAAATGGGTTGGTATTCCAGTGTGCATTGGCTTTGCCGAAACCAAAGCTTTATCTAAAATTGCCAATAAGATAGCAAAAGAATTCCAAGGCAAAACCCAGGGCGTATATGTAATTGACAGCGAAGAAAAACGCATCAAAGCCTTAAAATGGACCAAAATTGAAGATGTTTGGGGTATTGGCTACCGCACTGTCAAAAAAGTAAAACTCCGTAAAATAAATACTGCCCTCGACTTTATCCAGCCACAGCACGAAGCCTGGATCAAAAAAGAAATGGGGGTTATAGGCCTTCGCCTAAAATATGAGCTGGAAGGAAAATCAGTTTTAGACTTAGAGCCAATTGCAGAACAAAAGAAAAGCATTGCCACCACAAGAAGTTTTCCAAAACAGATAGCCGATTTTGATTTGCTTCGAGAACGAGTAACCACTTTTGCGGCGGTTTGTGCCGAAAAACTGCGCAGACAGCATTCCTGCTGCCACACTATTATTGTGATGCTGGTAATAGATAAACATACCATTCAGGCGTCCAAATATTATTTTAATATGGCAGTAACGCTCCCGTATGCAACTCATTCGACTCTAACTATCACAAATGCAGCTGTAGCTATACTAAAAAAATTACATCAGGGCAATGAAGGCATTAAGTTCAAAAAAGCTGGCGTTATTGTTACCGAACTGATAGACGAAAACAAAAAACAATTGCAATTATTTGAGGAAGAAAATCCAAAACATCTGGCCTTAATGAAAGCCATGGACACACTGAATCATAAAATTGGGGATACCAAAGTAAAATTGGCAAGTCAAAACTTAAACCTTACCTGGAATATGAATCAGAAGCATCTTTCTCCAAAATACACTACCAGGTTTAAAGAAATACTGGAAATACAATGTCTATGAAAAAGGAATCAAAGCTAACTTTCTTTCGTCCAGATTTGGAAAGCGAGATACAGATACCATATATCAATGAAGGTGTTTCGGCGGGTTTTCCTTCACCTGCTGCCGATTTTATGGAAACCAATATCGACTTGAATAAAGAACTGAGCGAAAATCCTCTGGCTACTTTCTACATCAAAGTCAAAGGAAACTCAATGATTGATGCTGGCATTAATGACAAAGATGTTCTAGTTGTTGACAGAAGCCTGGAACCCCGAAATAATAAAATTGCCATTTGCTGTATTGATGGAGAATTTACCGTAAAACGCATTCGGGTCGAGAAAGACTGTTTATACCTGATGCCCGAAAACTCCAGTTATGAACCTATAAAAGTAACCGAAGAAAATCAGCTTATCATTTGGGGAATGGTAACTTATGTCATAAAAAAAGTGTGAAACTAAACGAATTCAGCTCCACACTTTTATAACTAACTTATTTTTTTTACCAGAACTTAACGTACAAGGCTGCAATAACCAGCAAAGTGATTATAATCATTACGGTAGTCTGTGGCTTCAATTTGAACATTTCAGTATCCAATTCGAATGCTTTTGGATTCACTTTTGGTCCAGTCATACTGATAGCAATCATCAAAATCATTGTAAACAAGAATGATAATCCCATACAAATATGGAAAGGAATTTCGTAAGTTCCTTTAGCAGTCTGATAAGCAGTGTATAATAATGTTTCATTTCCGAATAATGCAGGAGCAAATTCATTGAATAAAACAGATAATAAGAAACCTGAAATTACACCAACAATAGCTGCAGTACCAGTTGTTCTTTTCCAGAACATACCAAGGAAGAACATAGCGAATACCCCTGGACTAATAAACCCGGTATATTTCTGGATATAAGTAAAACCACCTACACCGCCAATTCCTAACAAGTCATCCCAAGTAAATAACACCGCTAAAAGCATCGCTGCAAAAACAGTATATCTTCCGATATTTACCTGTGCATTATCCGAAGCATTTTTCTGAATGTATTTTTTGTGAACATCCAAAGTATAAATAGTAGAAATACTGTTTACTTTTCCAGCCAATGAAGCAACAATTGCTGCAGTCAAAGCCGCCACTGATAATCCTTTAATTCCTGTAGGAAGGAAAGTTAACATTGCAGAATAAGCACCATCTTTTCCTCCAACTAATTGTGGCAAGTGTCCGTTTTGGTATAATACATAAGCAGCAATACCAGGCAGCATTACGATAAGCGGCATTAATAATTTTAAGAAACCAGCAAATAAAATACCTGTACGTGCAGTTTGCAGATCAGCTCCCAAAGCTCTTTGAGTGATGTACTGGTTACATCCCCAATAGTTCAGGTTAATAATCCAGATACCTGCAGCATAAGACATTAAACCAGGGAAAGTAAGGTATTTATCAATCTCTAATTGAGTAGAATTCGCCGTTGGCTCAGGGATAATCATTTTAAAATGCTCAGGAGCTTTTTCCATTAATACCTGAAAACCAGCAATTGCATCGTGACCCATACCAAAATAGTCTCCAACTGTTGCCAAAGCAATGTAAGAAGTTACCAAACCTCCAATAATTAAAACTGCCACCTGAATTACATCGGTATAAGCAACAACTTTCATACCTCCCAAAGAAATAATTAAGGCAAAAACAGCCAATCCAATCATAATAGCATGAAGGTATTCTCCTCCTGCCAATCCGTTAATTGCAACCGCTCCTAAATACAAGATAGAAGTCAAGTTTACAAAAACATATAAAAACAGCCAAAAAACAGCCATAATCAAAGCTGTTGATTCGTTATACCTTTGTTTCAAAAACTGAGGCATGGTATAAATCTTGTTTTTTAAATAAACAGGAATAAACCAGACAGCCACAATAATCAGGGCAATAGCGGCAAGCCACTCATAAGCGGCAACAGCGATCCCTAAAAAGAATCCCTCACCACTCATTCCGATAAATTGTTCTGCTGAAATGTTTGACGCGATCAATGATGCTCCAATAGCCCACCACGTTAAAGTTCCTTCGGCAAGGAAATAAGCTTTGGCATCGTGTTCATTTCTTTCGCGCTTGCGATAAATGATATACCCGTAAACGGATACCACTATAAAATAGATGATAAATACTGCGTAATCTGCAAAAGCTAAGTTATTGCTCATTAGTAAATAATTTTTTAAAAGTTAATATAAGGGTTATTTGTTTGCTCTTTTTATTATTGCAATCTAATTTGATTTTGGGATGCCAATATAATACATCTTTTCAACAAAAAGAGGCAATTTCTCACTCAAATCAAACATAAAATAAAAAATATGTTTTAATTCTATTGTTTTATTATGAATTATTAAGCCAAATGTAAAATAAAAAAATTTATTAGCAATGCTTATAAATGTATTTTTTACATTTATTTTGTTTTTTTAACAATAGCCATTATCAAATCGGCTATTTGACTACAGCTTTTTAAGACTTAAATTCAGGGTTTTTTCTAATTTTCTGTTCCCATTTCCAAGCACTCGCCATGGCTTCTTCCAATGTCGAAACGGTTTTCCATCCCAAAACATTATTTGCTTTATCGGTATTGGCATAAGCAGAGGTTACATCCCCTTCTCGACGCTCAACAATCTTATAAGGCAATTTTGTTCCGCTCACCTTCTCAAAAGCAGCAATTACTTCCAGCACTGAGCTTCCTGTCCCTGTCCCTAAATTAAAAATCTCTAATGGCTCGGTATTTTTTTTGCTTAATAATCTTTGCAATGCGATTACGTGTGCTTTTGCCAGATCGACTACATGAATATAATCGCGCACGCAGGTTCCATCAACAGTTGGATAATCATTACCATAAACAGATAATTCGTCACGAAGTCCCATTCCTGCTTGAGTAATAAAAGGAACTAAATTCTGCGGTACGCCAATTGGCAATTCTCCAATTTCTGCAGAAGGATGTGCCCCGATAGGATTGAAATAACGAAGCAGAATAGCATTGATCCCGCTTACTTTCACCACATCTTCTATAATCTCTTCGCCAATCTGTTTAGTATTTCCATAAGGAGACAATGCAGGCTGAATTGGAGTACTTTCTGCAATTGGCATTACTTCGGCCTGGCCGTAAACTGTACAAGACGAGCTGAAGATAAAATGAGCGGCTGCCTTTTTCTCTAATTCCTGCAGAATATAAACCAATGCACCTAAATTATTTTCATAATACAGCAAAGGATTTTTTACACTTTCGCCAACTGCTTTCGAAGCTGCAAAATGTATTACACCAGCAACATCGGCATGCGCAGCAAAGAAAGCTTGAACATCTTTCTTCTCTCTTAAATCAATTCCAGAAAAAATTGGTTTTTTTCCAGTAATACGTTCGATACCATCCAATACTTCGATAGAAGAATTGGAAAGATTATCGATTACTACCACTTCAAAACCCTGATTCTGCAATTCGACAACGGTGTGGGATCCTATAAAACCCAAACCGCCTGTAACGACTATCTTACTCATTTTTATTTGTTTTATTTCTTTAATTTTTTTTTCAAATCTGATTCAGTTCAAAAATTCATTTATTTTGGCTTTATCACAAAACCATAACTGTATTCCTTCTCTTTTAATTGATACTGGCTATGCGGTAATGCGCCCCAGCTATTATCTCCGCCTACACCTCTTTGTGCCAAATCAACACAGACAACCACTTCATTTCTAGGAGTTATATCATTGAGGTGACGGTATTTTTTTGTCAGCCCTGGATCAAAATCTTCTGGGTAATTATGCAGGGCACTCACTCCCAAAGGCTGTAAACCGTGTATCTCAATTCCGTTTCCAGTATTATTAGCAAGTGTTAACCAGCGGACATCTGTTTTGTATCCATTTTCCTGTGGGCGTGTATAAGGAACGTACTGATCCGCAACTTTACTGCTGTAAATTCCTTTAAAAGAAGCGGTATTCCTATCCTGATAATTTTCCCAAGGACCTCTTCCATAATAGGCAAAATTATCTAACTCCCTTTTGAGAGAAAATACCATTCCAAAACGAGGCATCTCGGACAATGGATTGCTGCCTGCTTTAAATGAATTTGAGATTTCCAGGCTTCCGTCGGCGTTCATAGTGTAAATGATAGTATACAAAGACGCAACATCTCTTAAAAAAAGAGTAGCCACAATACTTGTTTTTCCTCCAGCCACTTTAATTTCAAAAGAATTCAATTTGCTGGACTTTCCTGCGGTTCTCCAGACATTGCTTTCGAACTGCATATTATTTCCAAAATCATTATCTGTGGGTGCCCGCCAGAAATTAGGAACTGGAAACTGGTTGAAAAACCGTTCCCCTTTCGATTTATAATCCTGGATCAAACCGGTGTTCTTGTTAATCACAACCTCAACACCAGAGGAAGTAAGGACAACAGCATCCTTTATTTCTTTTACAACAGGATTTGTTCCTTTGCTCGAAGCTTTAACAAAATAATTATCAGTACCAATTGAAAACTGCTCTCTCGCTGTTTCAAAATTCTGAGGCAGAACTTCGGATCCATGACGTGTTAAAGCATAAATATTCAGAAGATATTCTGTTCCTTCTTTTGCAGTTAATTTAGGCAGTTCTAATTGTATTTCCTTTTTGGATAAAGGAGCCAGATTAATATCTATCGTTCCGGTTTTTATAACCTGCCCATTTTCTAAAACTTCGTATTTGAATATATAATTGTCAAGATTTGTGTAACCAAATCCATTTTCGACTTCAATAATTCCTTTATTCAGATCGACACTTTTGAATAAAATATCCTGATATACTTTCTTTACTTCAAAAGCGCCAGGGTGTGGTTTTCTATCTGGCCAAACCAGTCCGTTATGGCAGAAATTTTCGTCATTGGTATAATTCTGGCTTCCCATATCACCACCATAAGACCAGTATTTACGGCCTACTTCATCTGTCATTTCAAAACCCTGATCGACCCAATCCCAGATAAATCCGCCCTGCATGTTTGGACTGGCATGGATAATATCCCAATATTCCTGAAAATTACCACTGCTGTTTCCCATGGCATGTGAATACTCGCACATAATAAATGGGCGCTTTACATCTTTGCGGCCAGCATATTCTTTCATGTACGCTATACTTGGATACATAGGGCAAACAATATCTGTATTCTCCTCTTCCATGGCCTGTTCAAACTGAACCAGCCGGGTTTTATCCCTGTTTTTAATCCATTTATAAGCATCTTTAAAAACGGGCCCGTTGCCACATTCATTGCCCAAAGACCAAAGAATAACCGAAGGCTGATTCTTGTCCCGCTCTACCAGACTGTAAATGCGGTCCATGTGTGCTGCATGCCAATCTGGCCTGTATGCCGGATGACTAGCATAATCAGAAATCCAGGACAGAGAACCCATACCGTGGCTTTCAATATTTGCTTCATCTACAAGAAATAAGCCATATTTGTTACACAGTTTTACCCATAATAAATTATTAGGATAATGACTGCAGCGTACCGCATTAATGTTTAATTCTTTCATCATCTTAATATCCTTCATCATCGTTTCTTCGTCCTGATAATGACCTGTTTTAGGATTATGTTCATGAATGTTTACCCCATGAACCATGATACGGATACCATTGACTAATAATTGTCCGTTTTTCAGTTCCACTTTTCGGAAACCTATTGAGGTGCCAACTGTTTCTATAAGCTTTCCGTTTTCATCTTTAAGCGAAAGCAATAAAGTATATAAATAAGGAGTTTCGTTACTCCATAATTTGGGTGCAGCAACATTTTCATTAAATGAAATTGATTCGGCCGCATTCGCTTTTAGATTTATCTTAACTTCTTTTGTAAAGAGTACTGTTCCGTTTTTGTCAACCAGTTTAGCCTCCACAGCCTGATTGTTTTTTGATTCCGGATTTTTATTCAGAAGCTTAACATCAACAGACAGGCTTCCGTTTTTATAAGAGGCATCTAAATCTGGACGTGCAAAGAAATCAGCAATACGGACATTAGCGGTACTATACAAATAGACATCGCGGTCAATTCCTGATAAACGCCAAAAATCCTGATCTTCTAAATAAGAGCCATCACTCCAGCGGTATACCTCAACAGCCAGCTGGTTTTTCCCTGCTTTTACATATTTAGTGATATCAAATTCCGTTGGGCTTTTTGTGTTTTCGCTGTAGCCCACTTTTTCTCCATTTACCCATACATACATTGCCGATGTTCCAGCTTCAAAATGAATATATACCCGGCGGTTATTCCAATTTTCGGGCAGTTCAAATGTACGCTTATACGAACCTACCGGATTATCGGCGTGGTCTATAAATGGCGGATTTTTGACAAATGGATAAGTGATATTTGTATAAATTGGAATTCCATAACCTTGCAGTTCCCAATTTGCAGGTACAGCAATTTCCTTCCAGTTTGTTGTATTAAAATTAGTTTTGAAAAAATCTTTTGGTCTTTCATCTGGCGTTGGAGACCAATTGAATTTCCACCTGCCATTCAAGCTTAGAAACCAAGGAGAACGAGTATAATTATCAGCAATAGCAGACGACTCATCAGCATACGGCAAAAATGCTGCTCTAGCCGGTTCTCTATTGATCTGGAAAATTTCAGGATTTTCCCAGTCATTAGCTGTTTGTTTATTTTGGGCAGCAGCAGCTAAAGAAAGGAAAACGAAAACAAAGCTTAAAAGGATTGACTTTTTCATTCTATTTGTTTTTATAATGTATATCCGAAAGCGCTTTTAATACTGCCGCACTTTTTTCGGGAGTGATATCTCTTTGTGCCTCGCCCATCATTTCATATCCAACCATAAATTTCTTTACAGAAGCCGAACGCAATAATGGTGGATAAAAATGCATGTGAAACTGCCACTCTGGATGCTCTTCACCATCAGTTGGAGCCTGATGAATTCCAGATGAATACGGGAAAGATGTCTCAAAAAGATTATCGTATTTTGCCGTTAATGCCTTTAAAATTGAGGCATAAGCTGAAACTTCCTCAGAAGTGAATTCTGTAATTTTTGTTATATGACGTTTGCTGATAATCATCGTTTCAAACGGCCAGATTGCCCAAAAAGGAACCAAAGCTACAAAGTGATCATTCTCAATTACAATACGCTCCTGAAGTTTTAGCTCTTCCTGAAGATAATCGATCAAAAGATTGCTGTTGTTTTTTTCAAAATAAGCTTTCAAGCTGTTTTGCGTTTTCTCAACCTGAGTAGGCAAAGAAGACTGCGCCCAGATCTGTCCGTGCGGATGCGGGTTGCTGCATCCCATAACGCTTCCTTTGTTCTCAAAAATCTGAACGTGGTTGATGTAATCTACACTTCCTAACTCCGTATATTCTTTTTGCCAAGTCCTGATAATAGCTTCAATCCCTGGCAATTCCATTTCTGGCAAAGTCAAGTCGTGTCTTGGAGAAAAACAGACAACTCTTGCAATTCCTCTTTCGGGCTGTGCCTTAAAAAAAGTAGGTTTAGCATCTTCTTCAAATGCAATTGGCTCTTGTTTTACAGCTGCGAAGTCGTTCTCAAAAACAAAACTAGACTCATATTTTGGATTGTTTTCGCCATTGGCGCGAACATTTCCTGGACACAAATAACAAGTGTGATCATATTGAGGCAGTGCCTCAGTTTGAATTGTTTCATTTTGTCCTTGCCAAGGTCTTTTTGCTCTGTGCGGAGACACCAAAACCCATTCGTTTATCAATGGATTAAAACGTCTGTGCGGGTCTTCGTTTATATCAAAATTTTTCATTTTATTTCATTTTTATGGTTTTACCGCAAAGTGCGCAATGATTTTTACAAATTATCTATCTGCCAAAGGGGCGCAAAACTTTGCGTTCCCTGCGCTTTCAAAAAAAGAAATCTTTGCACTCCTTGCGGTTAAATTATTATTTATCCAACAGGCTGATATAATGATGTACCGTTTCCAATTTTTACATCATAAATTTTTAAATCAATATCAAAAGCTTCTTTGTACAACTGAGTGAGTTTTGTTTTGATCGCTTCTTCTTCGCCTTTTTTGATCAAATTGATGGTACAGCCTCCAAAACCGCCTCCCATTAATCGGGAACCAATTACGGCTTTTTCTTTTTTCAGAGTATCAACAATAAAATCAAGCTCATCACAGCTTACTAAATATTCTTTGGACAATCCTTCATGAGTTTCAAAAAGCAGCTTGCCAAGTTCTTCAATGTTTCCGTTATCCAAAGCTTCGCACGCAAGAGCAACACGATTAATTTCTTTTACTACAAAATGGCTTCTTACAAATACATTGGGAGACATTTTGTCTTTTAATTGAAGCACATGGCTTTCATTACAATCTCTAAAACTTGTAATTTCTGGAAAATTGCTTTTAATGATCGAAAGTCCTTCTTCACACTCTTCACGTCTTGTATTATAGGCTGATGTAAACAAAGAATGTTTTACATTGCTATCGAATAAAATAAGGGAATAATCATTAAAGTTGGCATTGTGATATTCATATTCCAATGTTTTGCAATCAATTTTGATTACTTTATTTTCCAAGCCCATCACGCTCGAAAACTGATCCATAATCCCACAGTTGATTCCAACCCAGTGTTCTGCTTTTTGCCCCATCAATGCGATATCTACTTTTGGAATCTGCAGATTAAAAAGTTCCTTGATGCCGAAAATTGTCCCGCATTCCAGAGCTGCAGAAGAAGACAATCCAGACCCAACAGGAATATTGCTGCTGAACACGCAATTGAAACCATCAAAAGAAAATCCTTTATCCTGTAATTGCTTGATAACTCCCAAAATATAATTGGTCCAAACCACTTTGCTTAATACAATCTCTTGCGTTAGATCAACTTCAAATTCCTCATTTAAATCGATCGCGATAATCTTCGATTTCTTCGAATTGCTTTTTGCAAAAGCAAAACAAATAATCTTGTCTATAGCGGCTGGCAAGACATAGCCGTCATTGTAATCGATGTGTTCACCAATAATGTTAATTCTTCCAGGAGAAAGCACTGTTTTTTCAGGAGCATTACCAAATGCTTCTTGAAAAAAGCCGGTCGTTTTTTTAATTAATAAATCGTTCATTTTCTTTGAATTACTGTTATTTTGAAATTGTTAATCTGTTTTTGGATTTATATTTGTTCTGGCTAAAAATTGCACTGAACATAGAGGCTATTTTTCTCTGAATGCATCCAAAGCCATAGAGGGTTTTCCATCGGCTCTCCACGCACTCAATTCATAGCCGCTCCAGGATTTGGCTCCTTGAGGTTCCCAATAAATTACGCCAAGCCCTTTTTTATGAGGCACAGCTTTAACTGCTTTTATCACCGCAGCCAGCATGTCATGCGTGTTTTGCTCTTGTGTATCCACACCGCCCACCTCGACAATCATGACTTCTTTATTGTATCTGGCTGCCATATCATTTAGATTATTGGCCAGATCGGCAATGTTTTCTTTATAATCTGTTTTGATCCAAAAAGGGTAATACGATAATCCAATTACGTCATATTTTACATTATTGGCTTTGGCATTATCAAAAAACCATCTGAATTTTTTACTGTTATTTCCTTCGTCTAAGTGAACAATGACTTTAATTTTTTTATCTACAGATTTAACTGCATCATATCCTTTATTGAGTAATTGAGCCAGCTGATTAAAGTTATCTGTGCTTCCTTCCGGCCAAAGCATTCCTCCCGGGATTTCATTCCCTACCTGAACCCATTCTGGCGTAACATTTGCCTTTTTTAAAGTCAGCAAAACGTCTTCGGTGTGGAAATAAACATCGTTTAACAATTCTGAAAAAGTATGGTTTCTCCATTCCAGCGGCTTATTCTGCTTTCCTGGATCGGCCCAGGAATCACTGTAATGAAAATCAATCATTATTCGAAAGCCCATTTTTTGCGCACGGACAGCCATTGCCACTGTTTCCTCTTTGCTGCAGTGTCCGCTAGCTTTATCATCCGAAGGATTTACCCAAACACGAAGCCTGATAGTGTTCATTCCCCGATCCTTCAATAATTGCAGGCAGTCTTTTTCGGTTCCGTCGGCATCATAAAACTTATATCCTGTGGCCTCCATTTGCGACAGCCATCCCACATCGCCTCCTTTTGCAAAAGCAGCTGGTTTGGGCTGGGCGACTGCTTTATTTTCTGTACAGCTTGCAAAAAAAACTGCTAAAGCAACGGTAATTAAATAAATCACTTTCTTCATCATTCTTTAATTTAAATTAAACACTGGCAGGACAACAACGATTAAATCATACGATTAAACTGTTTCAAATTTATAAGTTGTTTTTTGAACATATTCTTCTCCTTTTTTCAGAACGGCACTTGGAAAATGCTCATGATTGGGTGCATCTGGAAAATTCTGAGTTTCAAAACAGATGCCGCTCAATGAATGATAATCGGCATTTTCTTTTCCTTTTATTGCATTTTGGCAATTACCGCCAACATAGATATGAACTCCAGGCTGATCAGTATATACCGTCATCTTTAAATTATTTTTTCTGCTAAAAAGTGAAGCTGCAAATTCATTTTTTTGAGTTACAAAAGTGTTGTCTATTTGTGAAGGGCATTTTTTAGGAGTTAAAAAATCAAATGATGTATTTTCAACTTCTAAAAACCTACCAGTTGGAATATTGTCGGCTGTTGTCTCCAGAACCTGATCTGCATTTACAAGTAAATCCTGATCTTTCACATCTGCGGAATGCCCCTCTAAGTTAAAATAACTATGGCTGGTTAAATTAACAATGGTATCTTCAGTCGTTTTCGCACTATATTCGATATTTAATTCATTGGAATCAGTAACTGTATATGTCACTTCTACAGTTAAACTTCCTGGATAATTCTCCTCGCTTGCCGGACTTGTATAACTCAACGTAATTGCTGAACCGGTAACTTTTGCAACTGTCCATACTTTTTGGCTAAACCCAACAGTTCCGCCATGTAAAGAATTGCCATTATTATTTTTATTCAATAGTATTTTTTGTCCATTTAACTCAAAACTGCTGTTATGAATCCTGCCCGCAAAACGCCCTACAATAGCCCCAAAATAAGGAGCACCATCTAAATGAAATGATTGCAGATAGCCTTCCAGGGTTTCAAAACCCAAGACAACATCAGCAATATCGCCGTTTTTCAAAGGAACTTTTAATTCTGTTATTGTGGCCCCATAAGTGATTACCTTTAAGGTCATTCCGTTTTTTCCTGATATTTCGTAGGAGTATATCTCTTCTGCATTTGGCATCAAGCCGAACAGATTCTTTGCAGATGCAGTCGTAATTTGTGAATTGTGTTTTATTTCCATGGTTTTATTATGAAATTTGAAATTCAAAATTAAAATAAAATTCAAGATATACATACCAGTACCTACCAGTTTTTTGTATATTTGAAAAAAAATATCATGAAAATTATTTCTATCCAAGACAATATTGGAATTCCAAAATACAAACAGATAATCCAATCGATTGAAAAAGCCATTGACGAAGAAAAACTTATAAAAGGAGACCGGCTGCCTTCTGTCAATAAAGTATGCCTGGCTTTTTCATTATCCCGTGATACTGTCTTATTAGGATATGATGATCTGAAAAAAAGAGGAATTATTTATGCTATCCCTGGCAAAGGCTATTATGTAAAAAGCGTCGAAATCAATATAAAACAGAAAATATTTCTGCTTTTTGACGAACTCAATACCTTTAAAGAAGACATTTATAATTCGTTTTTAAAAAACATTGGAAAGAACGTGCAGGTCGATATCTTTTTTCATCATTTCAATGTTACCGTTTTCCAGAAACTGATAAATGACAGCAATGGAAATTATACAAAATACATCATTATGCCAACCAATTTAACTGGTATAACCGACTCGATAAAAGCCCTGCCAGTAAATGATGTAATCATTCTGGATCAGACTAATGATGAATTGAAATCGTTTCCCGCTATTTACCAAAATCACAAAAAAGACATTTTTGAGGGCTTATATAAAGGAAAAACAAAACTTAATAAATATAAAAAACTCATTATGATTTTCCCGGGATTCAGGGAACCGCTGAGTATGAAAACAGGATTTGAAAATTTTTGCTCCGAATATGCTTTCGACTATGAGGTCATCAATGAATTCTCGGACAATGAAATAAAAATGGGCAGTGTTTATATCATTCCAAATGATCGGGATCTTGTTAGCGTAATTGAGAAAGCCCGGGAACAAAATCTAAAATTAGGAACAGATTTTGGCATCATTTCCTATAATGAAACTCCATTAAAAAAAGTAGTATCGAATGGAATTACCACTATTTCGACAGATTTTACAACCATGGGAAAACTTTTGGCCCAAATGGTTCTTTCAGGCAAAAAAGAACAGATAGAAAACAAAAGCGCCTTGATTATTAGAAATTCATTATAAAACAAATTTCGCATTCTTATAAATTATAAAACTTAGTATTTAAGTATAATTTAAAACATTAAAATAAGAAGGCCACAACAGCCTTCTTATTTTAAACTAACTAAACTAAACCAAATTTTAATCCTTATTTTTCTTTTAAAATTATTTACACCCAGAGTATTTGCCCTGGGCATAAATAATGAACCAAAATTTTTAATTTATACCAAAATGATTCAAAAAAATCACATTGGCAAAACCAATAACCAATTTATGAATTGCAATAACCAAACCACTGTATTATTGAATCTACAGGTACAAAGTAACGGCTATTTTACAAGTTATAAGAGGGTCAAATTGGTAAAAAACAAAGGTCAAAATCGCAATTTTTTTGGCTCAGATTATCATAAGAAAAGACAAACTGCCTCTCTATATGCCACGTATCCAAATATGATCGGCCAATAAACTTGTAAATCTTAAAGCAAAAGCATGATTACTCGTCAAAAAGCTAAACAATTAAATCATTAAAAAATGATATTTATTTTTTTGTATTCGTAAAACAAATTTAGTTATATTTGCAAATGTATTTTTTACACTTATTATTTTATTTTCCATTATCATCTCACAAATAGGAAGTTATTAAAAGAGTTTACGATACACGAAATAAAAAAATAAACCCCATTCATCATTTTAAATCGCAAGGCATTTACATCTATACCGCTGTTTAAAATCCTGATAAAGTTTCGAAAACAGGATAAAATGATTCGTCATAAAACCTAAGAAACTAATTGACCGCTATTAAAAACAATTACAATAAACAGATTATGAACCAGAAAATTGACCAATTAGCCGCAGACAACATAAGAGCTCTGGCTATTTCTATGGTAGAAAAAGCAAATTCAGGACACCCGGGAGGTGCCATGGGAGGTGCTGATTTTATGCACATTTTATATACTGAATATTTAAATTATGATCCATCACAGATGGATTGGCCTTTCAGAGACCGGTTCTTTATGGATGCGGGACACTTATCGGCATTGATGTATGCACAGTATTATTTATTGGGAAACTATAAAAAAGAAGATGTACAGCAGTTCAGGCAATGGGGATCGGTAACGCCGGGACATCCTGAAGTAGATGTATTGAGAGGAATCGAAAACACATCTGGACCTCTTGGACAAGGCCACGCAATGGGAGTTGGAGCGGCCATCGCTGCTAAATTCCTTGGAGCAAGATTCGAAGGTCTTTTTGACCACAAAATATACGGATTCATCACCGACGGAGGTGTTCAGGAAGAGATTTCGCAGGGAGCCGGAAGAATCGCAGGACACTTGGGACTGAACAATTTCATTATGTTTTATGATTCAAATGACGTACAGCTTTCTTCAATGACTGATGAAGTAACATCCGAAGATACTGCCATGAAATACCAGGCCTGGGGGTGGAATGTAATCACCATTGACGGCCACGACCATTCGCAGATCCGAAAAGCACTCGATACTGCCAATCAGGAAAAAGAAAGACCAACATTGATTATCGGAAAAACAATCATGGGGAAAGGCTGTGTTACTGCTGACGGAGGCATGTATGAAGGTGAATGCGAACTGCACGGAAAACCTATCGGCGATACCAAAGCGGATTATACTAAAACCTTAATAAACTTAGGGGCAAATCCAGAAGATCCTTTTACAATTTATCAGGAAGTAGCTTCGCATTATGCTGCTATTCTGTCCAAAAAAACAGAAAAAGCTTCTGCCAAAAAACAGCAGATTGCGCAGTGGGAGAATGAAAACCCGGCATTGGCACAAAAAATGAAACTGTTTTTATCCGGAAAATTACCGGAACTGGATTTGAGCAAAGTGGTTCAGAAACCAAATGCGGCAACCAGAGATGCTTCGTCTGCAGTGCTGGCTTATCTGGCTGAAAACGTAGAAAATATCATCGTTTCCTCTGCCGATTTATCCAACAGTGATAAAACCGACGGCTTTTTGAAAAAATCATCTGTACTGCAGAAAAATAATTTCAGCGGTGCCTTTTTACAGGCAGGAGTTGCCGAACTTACGATGACTTCCATCGCTAACGGAATCGCACTTCATGGCGGTGTAATCCCTGTAGTAGCAACATTCTTTGTGTTTTCAGATTATATGAAACCAGCCATCCGACTGGCAGCTATACAGGAACTTCCTGTAAAATATGTGCTTACTCACGACTCTTTCCGCGTAGGAGAAGACGGGCCTACGCACCAGCCTATTGAGCAAGAAGCTCAGATGCGTTTATTAGAAAAAGTAAAAAATCATAAGGGACACCAAAGCCTTTTGGCACTTCGCCCTGCCGATGCCGTTGAAACTTCGGTAGCCTGGGATATGGCTTTGAAAAACACTAACACTCCAACGGCCTTAATCCTTTCCAGACAAGGTATTAAAGATATTCCGGCAGTTCAAAATTCAAGATATGATGAAGCTCTTGGAGCCCAAAAAGGAGGTTATCTGGTAAAACAGACTGCAGATCCGGATATTACTTTAATCGCAAACGGATCGGAAGTTTCTACGCTTATCGATGCTGCTGTGATTTTAGAATCAGAACATAATCTGAAAATAAATATCGCTTCAATTATATCCGAAGGGTTATTTAAATCACAGTCCAAATTGTATCAGGAAAGCGTTATTCCAAAAGGAAAACCTGTTTTTGGACTCACTGCAGGACTTCCTGTAAACCTTGAAGGATTGATAGGCGACAGCGGAAAAATAGCAGGACTGGATCACTTTGGCTATTCGGCGCCGGCCGGTGTTCTGGACGAAAAATTCGGATTTAACAGCCAAAGCGTTGCTGCAGAAATACTGAAATATATTAAAGGAAGTAACTAAGTTACTGAGCCGCTAAGTTACTGAGAAAAAAACAGAATCTCAGCAACTTAAAAAAACTAATTATAAACCATAAGCTTCCAAGTTCTGAGATAAAAAAACTTAGAATTTCAGCAACTTAGAATCTTAACAACTTAAAAAAATATGAAATTTTTTATCGATACAGCAAATTTAAAAGACATCAAAGAAGCCAATGATTTAGGAATATTAGACGGAGTAACTACAAATCCTTCACTTATGGCAAAAGAAGGAATCACTGGAGCCGACAACATTCTTGCACATTATGTAAAAATATGTGAATTGGTTGATGGCGATGTAAGTGCCGAAGTAATTTCGACCGATTTTGAAGGAATGATTGCCGAAGGAGAAAAACTAGCTGCTTTACATCCGCAGATTGTGGTTAAAATCCCAATGATTAAAGACGGAATAAAGGCATGCAAATATTTTTCGGATAAAGGAATCAGAACAAATGTGACCTTGGTTTTCTCAGTTGGGCAGGCACTGCTTGCCGCCAAAGCCGGCGCTACCTATGTTTCTCCATTTTTAGGAAGACTGGATGATATCTGTACTGACGGTATGGGACTTATTGCCGAAATCAGACAAGTATATGACAATTATGATTTCCAGACGCAGATTTTATCAGCTTCTGTACGAAATACTATGCACGTAATTAATTGTGCCAAAGTAGGTTCCGATGTAATGACTGGACCTTTATCTTCAATCACCGGATTATTAAAACATCCTTTGACTGACAGCGGATTGGCAACATTCCTGGCTGATTACCAGAAAGGCAACAGCTAAAAACCCTATTTGTCCCCAAATAAAAAAAGGAAGATTCGATTGAATCTTCCTTTTTTTATTTACAATACCAAAACAATTTAAAAATTTATAGCAAAATTATTCAAGAGTTTTGCATCGTATTTCTCTTTGTCAAAAGTGTAGAGATAAGATCCTTTTCTAGAAGAAGTCATATCCTTCTCATCTAATTTTATCAGAATATCTAAGGAATTTATCTTGCTTATAAAGTTTCTCTTATCGATTTCCTTGTCCAGAATAGATTCATATAATTTAAGCAATTGGCTCATTTTGAATTTTTCAGGCAAAAGCTCAAAACCAACAGGACGCATAGATGTTCTGTAACGCAGTCTTCTGATAGCGTGTGCTAACATATTATCGTGGTCAAAAATTAATTTTGGCACTTCAGAAACGCTAAACCATTTGGCGTGATAGTTTTGAATCAATTCGGCATTGTGATTTTCAACATTTATCAAAGCGTAATAAGCTACCGATATGGTTCTTTCAACCGGGTCACGGTCAATTTCACTATAGGTATAAAGCTGCTCCATATAAATATCATTAAGCCCTGTATAAGTATTCAGAACCCTGATAGCAGCATCATCAAGTACTTCTTCTTTTTTAAGAAATCCTCCCATTAAAGACCATTTCCCTTTCTCGGGTTCAAAATCTCTTTTGATCAATAGAATTTTTAATCCGCCTTCATCAAATCCAAAAATGATACAATCTACTGCAAGAAGAACTTTGTCCTCAGTACTATAACTATTTAACATATTATTTATATATATAAGCTGTAAATATAAGAACTTCCATAAAACTACCAAATTAATTTAGTGTACATTTTACACTAATATCCTCAAAATCATATAAAACCGATTTTAATATACTGATTATGTGATAAAAAAATAAAAAAATCATGTCTTTTTTATACTTTTTAAAATCAGAATCAAACATTAAAATTGAGATAAATCTGCCCCTTTCTAGCCGTTTTTTTATAAAAAATCGAAAAATTAAGTGTTAAAACAACATTTAAAAATGATTTCTGTCTCTTTTTTGGTGCATTTAAGGATCAAAAAAAGCTTTTTTTAACAATATATAGATTACTTTTTTAAATAAACTTTAAGGAAACTATAAAAAATGATAAAAATATAATAAAAAATATTTTTTATTATAATATATTGATTATTAGGTATTTACAAATAACGAAAACGTTTTTCTGAATAGAAAAATACACATATTCTTTCATTTTAAATGATTTTTTAGCATATCCATTTTTTTTTCTTTCTTTTTTTATCAGATTAATTTGTTTTTGTACTTTTTTTTTATTTAAATTTACAAATGTAAAAACTACACTTATAATTAACCAAAAATGCAATCAGTATGACAACAAACCACAGATTATTTTTTTATTGCAATTTTTTATTGCCTAAAAAAGAATGGCTAATAGCATTATTAGTGATGCTTTTTAGTACTTATACTGTATCAGCCCAGCAGGCGAGTACAGTATCAGGAAAAATTACATCAGAGAAAGACGGCATGCCGCTACCAGGCGTTAATATTCTAGTAAAAGGGAGCAATGCTTCAGCTTCAACAGGATTTGACGGTGAATATTCTATTAGTGCCAAGCCTACGGACGTACTTATTTTTTCATATATAGGATATGAAACTAAAGAAGTTACAATTTCGAATCGTACTCAAATTAATTTTGCTCTAAAAGATGACAACAACAAACTGAACGAAGTTGTTGTAATCGGATACGGTACACAAAAGAAAGCAGATTTAACAGGATCTGTTAGTATCGTAAGTATAAAAGATGCAAAAACAATAACTACTTATGATCCTGCGAAAATGCTTCAGGGACAAGTAGCGGGTGTTACCGTACAATCTTCAGGAGAACCTGGAGGTTATGTGAACGTAAAAATTAGAGGAATTTCTTCTTTTACCAATAACAACCCTCTTTTTGTAATTGACGGAATGATTGTTGATAGCCCAAACGATTTCGCACCGGGAGATATCGAATCGATGCAAGTATTAAAAGATGCCTCTTCGGCTGCAATTTACGGTGTTCGAGGAGCCAATGGTGTAATCATTATCACTACCAAAAAAGGTAAACAAGGAAAATTTGAAGTAAAATACAAATCTTTACTTGGACTTCAGACTGTACCAACTAAATGGGATCTAACCGACAGAGAAGGCTATCAGAATATTACAAATGCTGCAGAAACTAATGCTGGAAAAATACCGACTGCCCCTGGAAATGATCCTACAAGTCCTTTTTTCATCAACAATGTAAATACAGATTGGCAAAAAGAAGCATTCCAAACTGGAGTAATCAACAATCAAGCATTGACTTTTACTGGTGGCGCCGAAACTATGACATACAACATGAACATAGATTATTTCAAAAATACCAGCTATGTAAATTCTCCACAAGATTATGAAAGAATTTCAACTAATTTGAATCTGTCAGGTAAAAAAGGTAAATTTAAATATGGATCAAAAATTGGATACACTCAATCAGATAAAGAAAGCTTTAACAGTTATGTAGGCGAATCTGCAATACAAAGTTTATTGACAGCAATCCCAACGATGTCTGTCTATGATGAAAATAATTTAGGTGGTTACGGCGGAACTGACAGTTTTACACAAAGAGCCATATCTATGAATGTAATTGGATTCAACAATTTAATAGATAACAGCGGAAAGAGAAATCGTTTCATTGGTGATATTTGGGGTGAAATCGAAATTGTAAAAGGATTGAAGTATAAAATTGATGCAAGTTTTGACAGGGTAGATTGGACTGATCGAAAATTCGTTCCTCCATTTGAATTAGGCTGGTACTACGTTACTGAGAATTCAGAAGCATCACTTGATGTAGCTACAGGAAGCCAGTCAAGAACATTCTTGAATAATTTGTTAACTTATGAAAAAACTATTGGTAAACATAAATTTGATCTATTAGCAGGCTGGGTTCAAGAAAGATCTGACAACTACAATCATTACTCTACAGGAAAAGGATACACTCCTGGAGAAATTAGTAAACTCCAGTATGCTGACGAGATAAATACTGGCGAATATGAAAATACAATTACAGGTGTCTCTTACTTGAGTAGAATCAATTATTCGTACGATGATCGTTATTTTATTCAAGGGAATTTCAGACAAGACAAAACATCTCTTTTCAGTCCTGAGAATAACACTGGAAATTTCTATTCATTCTCTGGTGCATGGAAGATCAGCAGTGAGGAATTCTTACACTTACCAGAATGGGTAAGCAATATTAAACTCAGAGGGGGTTACGGTATTTTGGGGAACAATACTATTGGAGTATATGCTTATGCACCAACTGTAAACAGATTTGCAGGTTATGATTTTAATAACGAATATGCACCAGGTACAACAGTGGTAAGTGCAATAGATCCTAATGTACATTGGGAAGAAACCAAAAGTACTAATATTGCATTGGAGTTAGGATTTCTTAATAACAGTGTACAGTTCTCTGCAGAATACTTTATTAAAGAATCAAGTGATCTATTGCTTGGTGTACCATTACCTTACTCTGCAGGAGCTTTTCCAGCAAATGTAGTAACAAACGCTGGTGCTGTTAAAAACAGCGGTTTAGAATTTACAGCATCTTATGCCAACAATAATCATGAGTTTAAATACAACATTTCGGCTAACTTAGGAACGCTGAAAAATGAGGTTTTACAAATTGGAATTGATGGTAACCCAATTCCTGGAGCGGCTTCGAAAACAGAAGTAGGGAGATCAATCGGTGAACTTTTCGGTTATGAAACGGATGGTATTTTTCAAAATCCTACGGAATTAGCTGCAGGTCCTAGCCAAACAAATGCCGGTGTAGGTGATATTCGTTTCAAAGACCAAAATGGTGACGGAAAAATTTCTGACGCAGACAGAATATATCTAGGAACTACAATCCCAAAATACAGTTATGGAATAAACTTAGGAGCATCATACAAAAACTTTGAATTTTCAATGTTCTGGCAGGGTGCTGGAGGAAATATGGTATTTAATGCCATGTATCGCGATTTGATGAGAGGAGACTATGGTAATCACCATACTGATGAGCTTAATTATTGGACTCCAACAAATACAAATACTAATGTTCCTCGTCCAATCATTGGAGATCCGAATGCAAATGCCAGAGATTCCAATCGTTTTATTGAAAAAGGGGACTACTTAAAATTACAGACTATGGAAATCGGATATCAGATCCCGGTTCCTACAGACTTTTTTATGCAAAAAGCAAGAGTTTATATTAATGGTCAAAACTTATTAACTCTTACTAAATATAGAGGATACGATCCAGATTTTAACAGTAACGACGGATTACTCTCTAGAGGTTATGATGCAGGTTCTTTCCCAAATCCAAGAACTCTTTCTCTAGGACTTGAAGTAACTTTTTAAAATTAGCCAACAATTAAAAACGAATCAAAATGAAATATAAAATATATAAATATCTAGCTGGATTCATTTGCATTGCTGCTGTAACTGCAAGTTGTGTAAACGATGATGATTTATTACAAACCGATCCAAATGTTGATTCTTCAGGCAATTTTTGGAAAACAGACAAAGATGCACTCGAAGGTGTTAATGCAGTTTATGGATGCTTAATAGCAGACGGAACTTATATGAGAAGTACTCCTTTAATGCTGGACACAAAAAGTGACGATTCCAGAAGTAACAGTCCTTGGGGGGCGATGGCCAATGTAGGCCGTTTTAACTCTAATGTATCTGATGCTGCAATTTATGGCTGGGCCTATGAAATGTATTATCAAGGAATCTATAGAGCAAATCAAGTATTGACGAATGTTCCAAAAATTGACATGGCTGATGCAGCATTAAAAAATAGAGTACTTGGACAAGCATATTTTTTAAGAGGCCTTTATCTTTTTCATGCAGTAAACCTGTTTAAAAATGTACCAGTTCCAACAGAAATTGCGCTTTACAATCCACAAAAAAGTCAGGCAGAAGGATGGGCTCAAGTAATTGCTGATTTTAAAGCAGCTACTGAGTTATTACCAACTACTTATGCCGGGATTGATGGTATCGACACCAAAGATTCAAATGGAGCAACAATAAAAGGGCGTGCTACCAAAGGGGCAGCTCTAGGCTATTTAGCAAAAGCATATTTATTTACCAAAGATTTTACAAATGCTAAAACAACATTCAAACAAGTAATCGATTTAGGTATTTACTCATTAACAGCAAACTATCGAGATAATTTTACGGATACCAACGAAAACAACTCAGAATCCTTATTTGAAGTGCAGTTTAGCAGAGATGCTGGTGGAACTAATGAGAGCTGGGGTGGAGTACCAAATGCTACTTGGAGAAAAACAACCGCAAGAGCAATTACGTATGGAGCAAGAGATTTTGGATTTGTAGACGTGCAGCCTACTTGGGCATTATTTAATGATTTCCATATTGAAAAAACAGTTGCCGGAGCAGTAGACCCACGTTTGGATGCTACTATGTTCTATAACAAACCGGGAGGAATGAAATTGTATGGCGTAGATTTCGCAACTAAATATGCTAATAGTCCTTTAGATTTGAATGATATTTTCTGTGCTAAATATGAAAATTCCGACGGAGCTTATCCTAATGAATACGATTGGCGTTCAGGAATTAACGAACGCTTATTACGTTATGCTGATATCCTGCTGATGTATGCCGAATGTTTGAATGAAACCGGCGATACTCAAGCAGCATATACATACATCCAAATGGTTAGAGATCGTGTGGGGTTACCAAACTTAAGTACGGTAAAACCTGGACTTAGCCAAGAAGCCATGAGAGATCAGATTGCACACGAAAGATTCTTAGAATTTGCCCTAGAAGGTCACCGTTTTGATGATATCCGCCGTTGGGGGTGGTTAGAAAACCCAGCAAAATTAGCATGGTTAAAATCTAGAGATGTAGAGTTTGATTCGTATGCGCCAGGAAGAGAATACTTCCCAATTCCGCAATTAGACATGGACAATAACCCAGGAATGGTTCAAAATCCAAGTTATTAATATTTATTTGAATTAGTTTAGTTAGTACTTTTAAAATCATATGGTATTCTGTTACAGGATACCATGTGATTTTATCACATAATAATAAACTGCCATATTTAAGAAAAATTATGATAAATGATGAATCACTTTGCCAAAAACAAGTTTCATCATTAATTAACCAGCATTAAATTATTGATATAAAAAAACATTTTGGGTAAATAAATTCCCATTACAATACATGATTAAAATCTGAAACCACATGAAAAAGACAATCCAATTATTATTAGTATTAGCTTTTTGCGGCCAAACCAGTTTTGCGCAAAAAGAAACTACAGTCCTTACCATTAAGAACACGGCAGATGCTCCAATAATTAACAAAAACATCTATGGCCATTTTGCAGAACATTTAGGAAGGTGTATATATGGTGGCTTTTTTGTAGGTGACACTTCAAAAATACCAAATACAAAAGGTGTTCGTAACGATATTATTGCTGCCTTAAAAGACTTGAAAATCCCTAATTTAAGATGGCCTGGCGGCTGCTTTGCCGATACTTACCACTGGAAAGATGGTATTGGGCCTCAGCCTGAAAGACCAACAATAGTAAATAAATGGTGGGGAGGAACTACAGAAGACAACAGTTTCGGGACGCATGATTTTTTGAATATGTGTGAAGCTCTTGGAGCAGAACCTTATCTATCTGGAAATGTTGGCAGCGGTACCGTTCAGGAACTGGCTGACTGGGTTCAGTATACCAACTTCAGCGGTAAAAGCCCAATGAGCGACTTGCGTAAAAAAAATGGAAGAACCGAGCCTTGGAAAGTTAAATTCTGGGGAATTGGAAATGAGGCTTGGGGATGTGGCGGCAATATGACAGCCGAATATTATGCTGGTGAATACCGCAAATTTGCAACCTTTATGTCTGATTGGGAAAATACTGGAGGTATTACCCGTATTGCATCAGGATCAAACAGCGATGACTATAACTGGACCGAGGTCTTGATGAAAAACATTCCAAACAATATGTTAGGAGGATTAGGGGTTCATCATTATGCAGTGATTGATTGGAGCAAAAAAGGAGACGGAACAGATTTCTCCGAAGATGGTTATTTCCATACGATGAAATCGGCCCTGAAAATGGAAGAATTGGTTACCAAGCACTCGGCAATAATGGACAAATACGATCCTGCAAAAAAAGTTGCCATGGTTGTAGACGAATGGGGAGCTTGGTATGAAGTAGAAAAAGGAACAAATCCTGGATTTTTATATCAGCAGAACACTATGAGAGATGCTGTTTTGGCTGGAGCAACTTTAAACATCTTCAATAACCATGCAGACAGGGTCCGTATGGCTAACTTAGCACAATGCGTTAACGTTTTGCAAGCTGTAATTTTAACAGATAAAGCCAAAATGATAACAACTCCAACCTATTCAGTAATGAAAATGTACAGTGTGCACCAAGATGCCAAACTGCTGCCATTAAGCTTTCAATCGCCATTATACACTTTCAATGGAGAGACACTTCCAGCGATATCTGCTTCGGCATCAAAAGATAAAAACGGTGCTATTCATATTTCATTAGTAAATGTGGATGCCAAAAAAACAAACAAGATAGAAATTGATGTAAATGATCTTGGCGTTAAGAATTTCACAGGAACGATTATCACATCTTCAAAATTGCAGGACTTCAATTCATTTGAAAATCCAAACAAAATTGCTCCAGCAGTTTTTAAAGGTTTCGAAAACAAAAAAGGAAAACTTGAAATCACTATTCCTCCTTTCTCAGTAGTTGTTATAGAAGGAAAATAAAAAACAATATCATGAAAAAATCAAATTTCATTATAAGAATTTCATATATAGCATTGGTGTTTATTGCTGCGGTTTCAGCAGGCAGCTGTTCTAAAGATGATGGCACTGCAGCAACTCCTACGCCTACTCCAACCACCCCTACTACGCCTGCTCCAACTTTTCCAGGACCAACTTATGCCGATAATTATTCGTCGATAGCGTCGTGGAGTAATAATTCAAAATGGAATCTGGCCAATGTGCATGACCCATCGGTGGAAAAATGCGGTGATTATTATTATATGTATCAAACGGATGCTTCATATGGAAATGCGCATGAAGGTCACGGACATTTCCCCTATAGACGCTCCAAAGATCTTGTTACGTGGGAATACATGGGATCTGCAATGCCTACGGTTCCAGCCTGGGTAAAAGACTCCTTAAACAATAAAAGAGCAAGAATGACTCCTGCCCTGCCTCCGATAGAAAACCCGAGGTACGGCTATTGGGCACCTTACATTAAAAAAACAGGTTCTAAGTATAGATTGTATTACAGTATTGTGGTAGACGAGCCAATTGTGGGAACAAATTTTGAAACTTCATGGTCTGAAAGGGCTTTTATAGGACTAGCAGAATCAGATGATTTAGCGACAAATGTATGGGTAGACAAAGGAATGGTAGTATGCTCTGAACCAGATGGCGTAAAACCATATTCTTTTACAGGTGACAGAAATTGGGAAAATGCTTATTTTGAATTCAATGCCATCGATCCTACATTAATTATCACTCCAGAAGGAGAACATCACCTGATATACGGCTCATGGCACTCTGGAATTGCAGTTTTAAAGCTAAATCCTGCTACCGGAAAACCTGATCAATTGAAAACCCTGACCGATTATGGAACCCGCATAGCATCCAGAAGCTCTACAAGCCGCTGGCAAGCTTCTGAGGGACCGGAAATTATATATAATCCAGATACTCAATACTATTATCTTTTCTTAGCCTATGACGGACTTGATGTTCCGTATAACACCAGAGTATGCCGTTCCAAAAGTATTACTGGGCCTTTCGTAGGAATCAATGGTGCCAATGTGACCAATGGAGCCGACTGCTGGCCAATGCTTACGCACCCTTATGGTTTTAACAATCATACAGGATGGGTTGGGTTTTCACACTGTTCTGTTTTTCAGAATCCAGATACAAAACAATGGTTTTACGCCTCTCAGGCACGTCTGCCAAAAGATGTACCTGGTATAAATGTTTCAAATGCAATTATGATGGGACATGTCCGCGAAATCCAATGGACAGAGGACGGATGGCCTGTAATAGCTCCTGAGCGTTATGCCGCTGTGCCAGCAACTGCTATTACTGCAGCCTCATTTGTTGGGGTTTGGGAACAGATTACATTAAATTATCAATACGCAGTCATTCAAAAATCAGTTACCATTTATTTAACAGCCGACAACAAAGTCAGTGGTGGCGTAACTGGAACCTGGTCATATGACAGCACATCCAAAACATTGACTGTAAACGGCGTAAAATGCAAAGTAAGCGATGCCTGGGACTGGGAAAAAGCTACACGTAATGTAACACTCACTTATTCTGGACTTACAGCAGCTGGTGTACCAGTGTGGGGCAAAAAAATAAATTAAATTCCATATTCAAAAACCCTTTTTTAAAGTTTAAAAAAGGGTTTTGCTTTTCAACTTACAACATCTTCATAAATCTTAATTATAATGAAAACTATTTTTGTACCAATTCTTTCTCTTTTCCTGCTTGCGTCAGTAAAAACAATAGCCCAGAATAATGCTTCGGCGAATACAGAAAAAAAAGCCAAAACAGCTGTTACCAACAACCCAATTATAAAAGACAAATACACTGGAGATCCAGCCGCTTTGGTATACAAGGACAAAGTATATCTTTATGCAGGACATGATGAGGCACCAAACGATTTTAACTTTTATAAAATGAACGAATGGCTGGTATATTCTTCATCGGATATGGTGCATTGGCAGGAACATCCAGTACCGCTGAAAGTGACAGATTTTGCCTGGTCAAAGGGAGATGCATGGGCTTCGCAGGTTATCGAAAGAAATGGAAAATTTTATTGGTATGTAGCCGTAGAACACGGATCTGTAAATGGCAAGGCAATTGGAGTTGCAGTATCGGACAGTCCAACCGGTCCTTTTAAAGATGCTTTAGGAAAAGCATTAATTACCAATGATATGACTACCAAAACCAGTATCACCTGGGACGATATTGACCCAACCGTTATGATTGATGATGATGGACAGGCCTATCTTTTCTGGGGAAATACTGCTTGTTATTATGCCAAATTAAAAGCAAATATGACAGAATTAGACGGACCGATCCAAACGATCGATCTGCCGCATTTTACCGAAGCACCTTGGATTCACAAACACAAAAACTGGTATTATTTGTCCTATGCTTACCAGTTTCCAGAGAAAATTGCTTATGCCATGAGCAAATCCATCAACGGGCCATGGGAATACAAAGGAATTCTGAATGAAATAGCAGGAAATTCAAACACCAATCATCAATCGATTATAGATTTCAAAGGGAAATCTTATTTCATATATCACAATGGAAGCATCGAGCCAAACGGCGGGAGTTTTAGAAGATCCGTTTGTATAGATCGTTTGTATTACAACAAAGACGGCTCAATAAAAAGAATAATTATGACAACCGAAGGGATAACGGAGTAAGTTTTTAGACAGCAGTTTCCAGATTTGAGACTGTAGATTTCAGAACTGCTGATTCATTTTGCAGTCAAAGTTTTTCAATAAAAACACAAAACTTAAATACTCTTACATGCCTTATATGTACTAAAAAATCCGCAATCGCAATTTCAGTTTTCAGTAAAACACAAAACTTAAATTTACTCATATGGCTTATATGTTTCAAAAAAAAATTAAACATGTCTTTTTTACCTTAATGATTCTGACAGTCTCTTTTTCATTTTCACAAGACATTACTGTTCATGATCCTGTAATGATCAAACAGAAAGACACTTATTACCTATATTGTACAGGAAAAGGAATCAGTGTTTTCAGTTCCAAAGATTTAAAAAACTGGAAAAATGAACCTCAGATATTTGCTGAAAAACCTGTTTGGGTTGACAAAGTCGTTTCTGGATTTGACAACCACATCTGGGCGCCAGACATTTCTTTTCACAACAATACCTACTATCTGTATTATTCAGTTTCGGCTTTCGCCAAAAATACTTCGGCGATTGGGGTAACCACCAATACTACCTTGGATCCAAAAGATCCTGCTTACAAATGGGTCGATCACGGAATCGTTATTCAATCCGTACCTAATCGCGATCTATGGAATGCCATCGACCCTAATTTGGCTTTTGACGAAAATAATACTCCTTGGCTCGCTTTCGGTTCTTTCTGGGAAGGCTTGAAAATGGTCAAACTAAATCCTGATTTAAAATCAATTGCACAGCCACAGGAATGGCATACTATTGCTAAACGCAAACGAACATTCGAACTGGCTGACAGCGACCCGGGTGACGGCGCACTCGAAGCACCGTTTATCTTCAAGAAGAATGGCTACTATTATCAATTTCTTTCGTGGGATTTATGTTGCCGCGGTGACAAAAGCACCTATAAAGTGGTTGTAGGCAGATCCAAAACTATCACTGGGCCTTATCTTGATAAAGAAGGAAAATCATTAACCGAAGGAGGAGGAACCTTACTGATTCAAGGTGATAATAACTGGTTTGGAGCAGGACACAACAGCACCTACACTTTTGATGGTAAAGATTATATCATTTATCATGCTTATGACGCCAAACAAAACGGAAGACCAATTTTGCAGATCAAACAACTGCAATGGGATAAGGACTTATGGCCAATGCTGTAAAATATAATTTATTTTAAAAATGTAGTTTTTACACTTATTTTATTTATATTGCAGCTCCTAAAGATAAGCAGCATCAAAAAATCTGTAATTAACCATGTATTTAAAAGATAAAAAAAGAACTATGCTACCTTTTAATTTTAAAAAACTGACCTTCTGCCTGATCGTTTTATTTTCATTTTTAAGCAAAATAAACGCGCAGCAAAACACTGCGTATAAACTAACTCCAGTGAACATTAAAGATGTACATCTAACGGATGCTTTTTGGCTGCCTATCATCAAAAGGGTTCAGGAAAAAACAATTGAATATGCCATCCATAAATGTGAGGAAGAAGGCCGTTTGGACAACTTCTTGATCGCTGGCGGAAAAATGAAAGGTGAAGTAAAAGGCCAGATGCCTTTTGACGATACCGATGTTTATAAAATTATAGAAGGAGCTTCAAACACCCTGATAAGCGAACCTAATCCGAAACTGGAAAAACTATTGGATTCCCTTATCAGCATTATCAAAGTGGGACAGGAAAAAGATGGTTACTTAACCACATGGAGAACTATAAACCCTGCAAAACCGCCATGCACATGGGTTCCTGTAATCGAAGGAAAACGCTGGGAGTCATTGCAGATTAGTCATGAATTATATAATTCGGGACACTTGTTCGAAGCGGCAGTAGTGCATTTTCAGGCAACTGGAAAGAAAAATTTCCTTGACATTGCTATCAAAAATGCTAATTTACTGGTATTAACTTTTGGACACAAACCCAATCAGGTACATGGAGTTCCAGGACACCAGATTGTAGAAACCGGACTGGTAAAACTATATCAGATTACTGGTGACAAGCAATATTTAAATCTTGCCAAATACTTTTTGGACAACCGTGGAAATTCGAAAGACTATAAATTGTATGGAGAATATGCTCAGGATCACCTTCCCGTTACTCAGCAAAAAGAAGTTGTAGGACACGCTGTAAGAGCTGTTTATATGTATGCGGGAATGACCGATATTGCATCACTATATAATGATCAGGCTTACCTGAATGCAGTGAATGCTTTGTGGACCAATATGGTCAATAAAAAAATGTACATCACGGGCGGCATCGGAGCCGTACACGACGGTGAAGCATTTGGTGCCAACTATGAATTGCCAAATCTAACAGCTTACAACGAAACCTGCGCAGCTATTGGCGATGTATATTGGAATCACAGACTGCACAACATGACAGGAAACTCCGATTATTTTAATGTAATTGAACGCTCTTTATACAACGGATTAATCTCTGGAATTTCATTGGATGGAAAACAGTTTTTTTATCCAAATGCATTGGAATCAGATGGGGTTCACAAAAACAACAGAGGCTCATGCACACGTCAGGCCTGGTTTGACTGTTCCTGCTGTCCAACAAACCTGATCCGTTTTATCCCTTCAATTCCCGGACTGATTTATTCTACCGATAAAAATATTCTATATGTGAATTTATATGCCTCAAATACTTCAAAAGTAACATTAGGCAAATCCGAACTCGAAATCACGCAGCAAACCAATTATCCTTGGGACGGAAAAGTAGCGGTAACTGTTTCTCCTAAAAAAGAAAGCGAGTTCACTATAAAATTAAGAATTCCAGGCTGGGCAAGAAATCAGGTTTTGCCAGGTGATTTATACAGCTACAAAACAGTTTCTGCAACTAAAACGGCCGTAACTATTGATGGAAAACCTTTTGAATACAAAGAAGACAATGGCTATATAACCATTACAAGAAAATGGAAAAAAGGAGAAACCATCTCAATTGATTTTCCTATGGAAGTCAAAGAAGTAGTGACGAATTCTAAAGTTGAAGGAAACATTGGAAAAACTGCCCTGGAATATGGCCCGATTGTATATGCTATCGAAGAAATGGACAATGCTAATAATTTTGATAAAATCACCATCAACGCCAATGACACTTTTAAAGTCATCAAAGAAGACAATCTCCTGGAAGGCGTAAATACCATTCAGACTGATAAATTAAAAGCGATTCCATACTATTCATGGTCCAACAGAGGTGTTGGCAAGATGAAGGTCTGGATAGATCTTAAATAATCACTAAGCAACGCAAAATAAACATTTCAAAATATAAACAGCATTACAATTCGGCATGATGAATTATTTTAAACTTTGGCTGCTATTCGCAATTTTCACTCCTACGTGTATGAGCCTCTATGCGCAAAATACAACTGCCAGCAACAAAGAACTCTTCGATTATGACTGGAAGTTTTATCTAGGCGACAATACTACAGCCAGTACAGTCAATTTTGACGACACTGATTGGAGATCTTTGGATTTGCCGCATGATTGGAGTATAGAAGGCGATTTTTCGCAAAAGAATCCCGCAGGAAATGATGGAGCGTATTTGCCAACAGGCATCGGATGGTATAGAAAAACATTCAAAATGCCAAAAGAAAGCAAAAACAAAATAACCACCATCCATTTTGATGGAGTATATATGAACTCCGAAGTTTTTATTAATGGAAAATCTCTGGGCATTTATCCGTATGGCTATACCTCATTTAGTTATGAGCTTACACCCTATTTAAATTACGGCTCAGAGAATGTAATTGCAGTTCGGGTAGACAATTCCAAACAAAAAAACTGCCGATGGTACAGCGGTTCAGGAATTTATCGACACGTATGGCTGGAGTCAAAAGGAAAAGTGCATTTTGCAACTGATGGCATAGCCATTACTACTCCTGTTATTAATAGCACTTCGGCAACTGTCGAGGTCAGTGCAACGATCAAAAATGATAGTGATCAGCCAAAAAATGTACTTGTTAAGACAATAATTTTTGATTCAAAAAATAATAAAGAAGTAAAACAGGCTTCTGCAACTGTACAGATTGATCCAAAAAGCGAAAAAACATTCAAGCAGAATCTGCCTGTTTCAAGCCCAAAATTATGGTCGCCGGAAGTTCCCAATCTTTATAAGGCGAAAGTCAGCATAAGTGACAAGCAGGAAATTGAAGATCAATCCATACAAAGTTTTGGAATTCGTTCCATTAGTTTTTCTGCCACAGAAGGGTTTAAACTAAATGGAAAAGCTATCCTTTTAAATGGAGGATGCGTTCATCATGATAATGGCGCTTTGGGTGCTGCATCTTATGACCGAGCCGAAGAGAGAAAAGTTGAGATATTAAAAAAAGCCGGTTTTAATGCACTGCGAACCTCTCACAATCCGCCTTCCAGAGCTTTTCTGGACGCCTGCGACCGCATTGGAATGTTAGTTATAGATGAGGCATTTGATGGCTGGCGTACCAAGAAAACTGATTATGATTATGCTTTGCTTTTTGATAACTGGTATGAGCGCGATGTTCAGGCAATGGTGAAACGTGACCGCAATCATCCTTCGATAATTATGTGGAGTATTGGAAATGAAATTATCGAACGAAAAGAACCTGAAGCAGTTGTAACAGCTCGAAATCTTGCCAAAGCAGTAAAAGCAATCGATACAACAAGACCAGTTACCTCAGCAATGACAACCTGGGACAAAGACTGGGAAATATTTGACCCATTGATGGCAGAACATGATGTTGCCGGATACAATTATGAACTGAAACGTGCTCCCGATGATCATAAGCGCGTACCTGCGAGAGTGATAGTACAAACAGAATCTTATCCGAGAGATGCATTTCAGAACTGGAAATTAGTAACCGAAAACAAGTATATCATTGGCGATTTTGTCTGGACTGCAATGGATTATTTAGGAGAGTCTGGTATTGGGAGATGGCACTACTCTGGCGAAGTTCCGGGTGAGCATTGGGAAAGAGATCTTTTTCCCTGGCATGGTGCTTATTGCGGAGACATTGATATGATGGGATGGAGAAAACCCATATCACATTATCGCAGCATGTTATACAACGATAATGAAAAATTGTATTTGGCGGTTAAAGAGCCTAATCCTGCCAATTTACAAATCATTGAAACAAGATGGTCCGTATGGCCAACATGGGAAAGCTGGACATGGCCCGAATTTGCAGGCAGGGAAATTCAGGTTGAAGTATATTCAAAATATCCAAAAGTGAGATTGTATCTAAATGATAAAGTGATTGGAGAAAGCGAAACAAATGTCAATACTCAATTTAAAGCCACTTTTTCTGTACCCTACAATCCAGGTCAATTAAAAGCCGTTGGCTTAGAAAATGAAAAAGAAGCAGAATCTAAAATTTTAAAAACAGCTGGAAAACCTGCAAAAATTGTCTTAAAAGCAGACCGGAACAATATCAAAGCTGATGGACAGGATTTATCCTATGTGAGTGTAGAAATTACTGATGAATTTGGAACTATGGTCCCCAACGCAGATGTAAAAGTTCAGTTTAGTATCAGCGGATCCGGTTCTATTATCGGCACTGATAATGCTAACATCAAAGATATAAATTCGCATGCGTCTCCGAACAGGATGACTTGGAAAGGAAAAGCATTAGCCATCATAAAAAGCAAGCGCAACAAAGGAGAAATTACAATATCAGCCAGTGCAGATGGCTTGGCAGCAGAAAGCTTAAAAATTAAAGCCGAATAAAAATACAATTAATCTAAAAGTCATAATTCAAACCACTGTATACTTTAGTCTAATTAGATCTTATAAAACGGTATTATAAATAAAAAATTAAAATATGTATAATTTAATTAAAAACACCTTATTTTTTCTTTTGCTGCCAATCTTTGCGATAGGACAGATAAAAACGGTTACATCTCAGGATGGTAAATTACTATTGAATTTCTTTATAGATCAGGGTATTCCCTCTTATTCTGTAGAATACAATAAAAAAGTACTGGTCGAAAAATCTCCTTTAGGACTTATAACCAACCATGGCGATTTTTCAAAAGGGATAACATTTGCTGTCGCCAAAGAAAACACTATTGATGAAAAATATGAACTGGACAAAATAAAAGTTTCTTCAGTTCATTATCAGGCAAAAGAAATTGTTTTCACTTTGAGCAATGAAAAAAAACAGCATATTGATTTTATTTTCAGAGTAGCAAATAATGATGTTGCTTTTAAATATTCGCTGCCTCAGGAAGGCGAAACCGCCTGCTGCGTTGTTGAGAAAGAGATTACAGCATTTAACTTCGCTCAGAACACCACCACTTTTTTAACACCGCAAGCCACACCAATGATTGGCTGGATGCGCACAAAACCGAGTTATGAAGAAGAATATATTGCTGATGAACCAATAGGAACACCATCAAAATACGGAGAAGGATATACTTTCCCTGCGCTTTTTCATGTTGCTAATAACGGCTGGGCTTTAGTTTCAGAAACGGGAGTTAACAGTTCATACTGCGGATCCCATCTGAGTGACGGGACCAAAGATGGCGTTTATTCGATAGCATTTCCTAACGCACAGGAAAACAATGGCAATGGTACTCCAAAACCAGCAATGACTCTTCCTGGAGAAACCCCTTGGCGCACGATTACAGTTGGAGACAATCTCAAGCCAATTGTAGAAACAACAGTGCCTTTTGATGTTGTAAAACCACTTTACGAGCCTTCTCAAAAATATAAATTTGGCCGAAGCACCTGGAGCTGGATTATGTGGCAGGACAACAGTGTCAATTACGAAGATCAGGTTAAATACATTGATTTGGCAGCAGCTATGGGCTATGAGTATGTGCTGATAGACGGGCTTTGGGATAAGCAGATTGGTCAGGACCGTTTGCCTGCTTTATTTAAATATGCACAATCCAAAGGAGTAGATATTTTTCTATGGTATAATTCAAACGGGGCATCGAATGACGCTCCGCAAGGTGCAAAATACCGCATGAACAATTCGATTGCCAGAAAGAAAGAAATGAAATGGTTAAAAGAGAATGGTGTAAAAGGCTTAAAAGTAGATTTCTTTGGCGGTGATAAGCAGGAAACAATTAAACTTTACGAAGACATTTTATCTGATGCTAATGAATATGGGCTAATGATAATATTCCATGGCTGTACCCTTCCTAGAGGCTGGGAAAAAATGTATCCAAACTATGTAAGCAGTGAAGCAGTTTTAGCTTCCGAAAATTTAATTTTCACACAGCGTTCAAACGACCTTGAGGCATTCAGCGCTTCATTGCATCCTTTTATTAGAAACGCGGTTGGCTCTATGGAGTTTGGTCCTGTTTTATTGAACAAAAGACACAATAAAACAAATGACGGAGGCACTACACGAATAACCGGCGATGTTTTCCAGTTAGCCACAGCGGTATTGTTTCAAAGTTCGGTACAAATGTTTGCCATTGCTCCAAACAATTTGACAGATGCACCTTCATTTGCAATTGACTTTATGAAAAAAGTACCTACCACTTGGGATGAAACCCGTTATATAGACGGCTATCCTGGAAAATACTGCATATTGGCCAGAAGACATAATGACAAATGGTATGTTGTGGGGATAAACGCCACCAAAGAAACCTTAAAAGTAAAAGTAAAACTGCCAATGCTCGCAGATAAAGAAATTAGCTATTACTCTGATGAAAAAGGAAACAGACCAGAAATGAAAAAAACAAAAATTAATAAAAACGGCGAAACGTCATTAACAATTGAACCAGATGGCGGTGTGATTTTGACAAATTAATTCAGATTGAAAAAATGTCAAACTTCTAGAATCTAACAAGAATATATTAGTCTAAAGTTTTTCAAAGCTTTAAGTATTAAACCCTAAAAGAATAAAAAAATGAAAACAAATTTAATCACCAAAATAACCCTTTGCGGTCTTCTGTTAAATGGATTGTATTCGCAGGCACAGACAACTCTCGAAGTAAATACCAGCAAAACTATTACCAAGATCCAGCCCACAATGTATGGAATCTTTTTTGAAGACATCAACTTTGCTGCCGATGGAGGTTTGTATGCCGAAATGGTAAAAAACCGTTCTTTTGAGTTTGATGATCCTTTGATGGGGTGGAAACAGCCAAAAAGTGACAGACATAATTTCAATACCGAATCCGGGATTGCTGTTCCTGTTCAATTTTCAAAAAAAGGAACCAATCATAATTATTGCCGTATAACGGTAAAAGATGCCAAAGGCTATGAAATCATCAATGAAGGTTTCAGAGGAATGGGAATTAAAAGCGGAGCAAAATACAATCTGACTCTAAAAGCATCCAAAGAAGCAGGAAACATTTCGAAGATAATTATTCAATTCATCGGAAAAGATAATAAAATTTTAGGCGAAACGAGCATAATCCCTACAGCTTCAGACTGGAAAGAATACACTGCGCAGCTTATCCCAACTGCTACAGAAGCAAAAGCCAAACTGCGTTTTACATTTGAAGGAACTGGAACTATTGATCTGGACATGATTTCATTATTCCCAGAAGAAACTTGGAATAACCGTAAAAATGGTCTTCGTAAAGATCTAGTTCAGCTGTTATATGACATGAAACCTGGTTTCCTGCGTTTCCCAGGCGGCTGTATTGTTGAGGGAAGAACTTTGGTAGAGCGTTATCAATGGAAAAAAACGGTTGGTCAGGTTGATGATAGAGAAATCTTGGTTAACCGCTGGAATATGGAATTTGGACACAAACCAACACCTGATTATTTTCAGTCATTTGGATTGGGATTTTATGAATATTTTCAATTATCCGAAGATATTGGAGCTTCTCCCCTGCCAATCTTAAGCTGTGGAATGGCCTGCCAGTTCAATACTGGAGAATTAGTACCAATGGATCAATTGGATCCATATGTGCAGGACGCAATTGACCTAATTGAATTTGCCAACGGAAGTGTAGATACTCCTTGGGGAAAAGTACGTGCCAATATGGGACACCCAAAACCGTTTAACCTGAAATTTATTGGAGTAGGAAACGAACAGTGGGGTACAGATTATATCGAGCGTTACAAAGTATTTGAAAAAGCAATCAAAGCAAAACACCCGGAAATCACAATTGTTTCAGGAAGCGGACCATTCCCGGAAGGAGATTACTTTGAATATGCGCATTCAGAACTTAAAAAACTGAACGCCGAAATCGTAGATGAGCATTATTATAAAGATCCAAAATGGTTTAGAGAAAACGCAACACGTTATGATAATTATGACCGTAAAGGACCAAAAATTTTCGCAGGAGAATATGCTGCACAGACGGTAGCCATTGCAAGTCCTGACAACAAAAACAGCTGGGAATGTGCTTTCTCTGAAGCCGCTTTTATGACTGGAATGGAACGCAACGCCGAAGTAGTTCACCTTACCTCCTATGCTCCATTATTTGCTCACGAAGAAGGCTGGCAATGGACACCGGATATGATCTGGTTTAATAATCTGGAGTCTTTTGGTACGCCAAATTACTATGTACAAAAGCTGTTCGCTAACAATAAAGGAACCGATTTATTAGCTATCACCAAAGATGGAAAAGCAGTAACTGGTCAAAACGATTTATTTGCATCGGCAGTAAAAGATGCAAATACCAAAGAAGTTATTGTAAAAATAGTAAACACTGCTGCAAAAGCGCAAGACTTAAATATTGATCTGAAAGGCAGTAAATTACAATCTAAAGGAACTGTTATTACACTTACAAGCCCGAATACAACTGACGAAAACTCATTTGTTTCGCCTAAAAATATCAGCCCGAAAGAATCTGCATATACACTGAAAGGCGAAAAAGCGCCGTTAAGCGTACCCGCTTATTCGGTAACTGTTCTGAAGTTAAAATTAAAATAAATTTATCTTAAAATAAATTAAGTGTTTTTTATACACTTATTAAATAATTATATATATTTGTACATATAAAAAGAATTGTGATGAAAAATTATGTAATAGGATTAGACTATGGCTCAGATTCAGTTCGCGCTGTATTGATTGATACTGAAAACGGGCAGGAATTAGCATCCAGCGTTTGTGACTACAAGCGATGGAAAAACAAAGAATATTGTAATGCCTCTATAAATCAGTTTCGCCAGCATCCTTTGGATCATATCGAAGGGTTAGAAACTACCATAAAATATGTAGTCGAAAACAGTAAAGTAGATCCTTCTCTTATTAGAAGCATTTGTATAGATACTACAGGATCTTCACCAGTACCAGTTGCCGAAGATGGAACACCACTAGCTTTGACAAAAGGTTTTGAACATAATCCAAATGCCATGATGGTTTTATGGAAAGACCATACTGCTATCAATGAAGCGAATGAAATTAATGAGTTAGCAGCCAGCTGGGGCGGAGAAGATTTTACTAAATATGAAGGAGGAATTTATTCATCAGAATGGTTTTGGGCCAAAATTTTACATGTTGCCAGAGAAGACGAAGCTGTAAAAAAAGCCGCTTACACTTGGATGGAACATTGCGATTTAATGACTTATTTATTGATTGACGATAAAGATTTAAAAACTTTCAAAAGAAGCCGCTGTGCTGCAGGTCACAAAGCAATGTGGCATGAAGACTGGAATGGTTTGCCACCAGTTGAGTTTTTGGAAAAACTAGACCCATATTTGGCAACTCTACGCGGAAAATTATATGAGGAAACATATACATCCGATTTAGTTGCTGGAAATTTAAACAAAGAGTGGGCTGACCGATTAGGTCTTTCTACTGATACTGTTATCGCAGTTGGAACTTTTGATGCACATTCAGGAGCTGTGGGAGCAAAAATAGACGAACACACTTTGGTTCGTGTAATGGGAACCTCAACTTGTGATATTATTGTTGATACTAAAGAATCTATCGGAACAAAAACTGTTCGCGGAATCTGCGGACAAGTTGACGGGTCAGTAATTCCAGGTTATATAGGACTGGAAGCGGGACAATCAGCTTTTGGAGATGTATTGGCATGGTATAAAGAACTTTTGTTATGGCCAACTGAAAATCTGCTTTCCTCTTCTACTCTATTGAACGAAGAGCAAAAAGCACAATTGAAAGCTGAAATCAGCGATAAATTAATCGTTCAGTTAACTGCCGAAGCAGAAAAAATTCCGTTATCAGAAAGCATACCAGTTGCATTAGACTGGATCAACGGACGACGAACTCCAGACGCTAATCAGGAAGTTAAAAGCGCGATATCAAACTTATCCTTAGGGACAAAAGCACCGCATGTATTCAAATCATTAGTAAATGCGATTTGTTTTGGTTCTAAAAAAATCGTGGATCGTTTTGAAGAAGAAGGCGTTCGTATTGATACCGTAATCGGTATTGGCGGTGTTGCCCGTAAATCGCCATTTATCATGCAGACTTTGGCAAATGTATTGAACAAACCAATCAAAGTAGCTTTATCTGATCAGGCACCTGCATTGGGAGCTGCTATTTATGCTGCCGTTGCTGCCGGAATTTATCCAAACGTAATCGAAGCTGCTCAAAAAATGGGAAGCCCTTTTGAAAGCGAGTATACACCGCAGCTTGACAAAGTGGCCGCTTATAACAAACTGCTTTTAGCTTATGACCAATTAAGTGCATATGCTGATCCATCTATTAAAAAAAGAAAAAATGAGTTCACAGTATAAAGATTTAAAACAAGAGTGTTACGAAGCCAACATGCAGCTGAATGCATTGAATCTGGTAGTTTATACTTTTGGTAACGTAAGTGCGGTTGACCGCGAAAAAGGTGTTTTTGCCATCAAGCCAAGCGGTGTTTCTTACGAAGACTTAAAACCAGAAGATATCGTTATTGTCGATTTTGACAATAATATTATCGAAGGAAGCCTTCGCCCTTCTTCGGATACTAAAACGCATGCTTATTTATACAAAAACTGGCCAAACATTGGCGGTGTTGCACATACTCATGCTACCTATTCTGTAGCGTGGGCACAATCCCAAAGAGACATTCCGATTTTTGGAACCACCCATGCCGACCACCTAACCTCCGATATCCCCTGTGCTGCCCCAATGAATGACAGCTTAATCGAAGGAAACTACGAGCATAATACGGGTATCCAAATTTTGGATTGTTTCAAAGAAAAAAATCTTTCATACGAAGAAACTGAAATGGTTCTGATTGGAAATCACGGTCCTTTTTCCTGGGGAAAAAATGCCGCCAAAGCTGTTTACAACTCTAAGGTACTTGAAGTGGTTGCCGAAATGGCTTACCTGACGCTGCAGATTAATCCTAATGCACCGCGATTAAAAGATTCTTTGATCAAGAAACATTACGAACGCAAACACGGTAAGGATTCGTATTACGGACAGTAACGACTGTTTATTCGGTGAATCGTTTTACTGTTGAATCGATTCCCCGATTAAACGATTTACCGATTAAACAAATTTTACAGTTCAACAATTAAACAAATAAACGATTAAACAAAAAATATAATGATAGACATATCTCAAAAAGAAGTATGGTTTGTAGTAGGAAGCCAGGAATTATACGGACCAGAAACGTTATTAAAAGTTGCAGAACACGCTGCAATTATGGCAAAAGGATTTGATGAAGCTTCTCAGATTCCAGTAAAAGTGGTTTGTAAAGACACTTTGAAATCACCAAAACAGGTATTGGATTTGTGCTTAGAAGCTAATTCAAACAAAAACTGTATTGGGATCATCACTTGGATGCATACTTTTTCGCCTGCAAAAATGTGGATTGGCGGTTTGAGTATTTTAAACAAACCATTGTGCCACTTACACACACAATACAATGCCGAAATTCCATGGGCAAGTATTGATATGGATTTCATGAACTTGAACCAATCAGCTCACGGAGACAGAGAATTTGGTTTTATGATGTCAAGAATGCGTAAAAAACGCAAAGTAATAGTAGGACACTGGCAGGAAGAGCGCGTTTTGACAAAATTAGGAAACTGGACAAGAGTTGCTTTGGGCTGGAACGAATTACAAAACTTAAAAGTAGCCCGTATTGGTGACAATATGCGTGAAGTTGCGGTTACAGAAGGAGATAAAGTAGAAGCGCAATTGCGTTTTGGAGTATCTGTAAACGGATATGATTCATCAGATGTGACAAAACATATTGAGAAAGTAACAGATGCACAATTAGCTGATTTATTAGCAGTTTATGAGGCTTCTTACAACCTGACTCCATCTCTTTTAGAAGGCGGAGCACAAAGACAGTCTTTGGTCGATGCAGCAAAAATTGAATTAGGCCTAAGAGCTTTCCTTGAAGAAGGAGGTTTTGGAGCATTTACAGATACATTTGAAAACTTAGGAGTATGGAAACAGCTTCCTGGAATTGCAACACAGCGTTTGATGGCTGATGGTTACGGTTTTGGTGGTGAAGGAGACTGGAAAACGGCTGCAATGGTAAGAGCTTTGAAAGTTATGAATGTTGGCCTTGAAGGAGGAACTTCATTCATGGAAGATTATACATACCACTTCACTCCACAAAAATCATACGTTTTAGGATCACACATGTTGGAAATCTGTCCTTCTATTGCTGATGGAAAACCATCTTGTGAAGTACATCCATTAGGAATTGGCGGTAAAGAAGATCCAGCTCGTTTGGTATTTAATTCTCCTGCTGGTGATGCAATTAACGTATCATTGGTAGATATGGGAACACGTTTCAGATTAATTGTAAATGAAGTAACTGCTGTGAAACCGATGGCTGAATTGCCAAAACTTCCAGTAGCACGCGTATTATGGGACTGCAAGCCAAACTTGGATATAGCAGCTACAGCCTGGATTCTTGCCGGAGGTGCGCACCATACTGTTTACAGCCAAGCGGTGACTACTGAATTTATGGAAGATTTCGCTGATATTGCTGGTATCGAATTATTAGTAATCGATGCTAATACAACTATCCGCAATTTCAAAGATACTATTAATGCTAATGAAGCTTATTTCCATTTGTTTCAGCATAAGCTTTAAATAATTGTAAATGGCAATGGTTAATTGTGAATGATAGCAATATCTGATCACACTTTTCCTTTGAAATATGTTGGTTTAAGTTAACCTCCTGCAGGATCCCCAAAATCCTGCAGGAGTAATTTCGTTAGAATATAGAGATTATTTTACCGAAAATTACCTAGCTAAGTGTTTTCCTGATTTTAAATTAAGGATTATGCCCATAACAATATAATTAAAAATATAAAAATAGTTTTGGTGTACTTGGTAAATTAAAATCGGAAATCATTAATTATTGTTAAAATTTTCCAGACTAAGTATTCTTTTATTATGAAGTTTCTTATTTTTATGATATGGCAATAGCTTTATCAAACTGAGAAGCAAAAATTGAATGTTTTTGTATAAAGTATTAAACCAAAAAAAATAAAATTATATGAATCTAGTAAAACGTTGTGTTTATGGAATTTCCATTTTAAGTTTAGTAAGTATGAATGTACAATGCAAAGGAGAGAAAAAAGAGGAAGCAGCTGGAACTGCTCAAGAGGTTAAGGCTGCAGATTCTGTATCTATAGCAAAGACGGTATATGGTGAAACCGAAAAAGGAGAACAGATAGACCGTTACACCCTGAAAAACCAAAAAGGAATGGAAGTAAACATCATCACCTATGGTGGTATTATCACTTCCTTGAAAGTACCAAATAAAGCAGGTAAATCGGAAGAAGTGGTAATTGGTTTTAATTCATTGGAACAATACCAGAAAGCCAATCCATACTTTGGAGCATTAATCGGAAGATTTGGTAACCGTATTGCTAAAGGTAAATTCACTTTGGACGGAAAACAATACTCGTTAGCCATCAATAATGACCCAAATGCGCTGCACGGAGGGCCAGAAGGTTTCCACAGAGTGGTTTGGACTGCTGAAGAGGCAAAAGGAGGCGATACTGCTTCTTTAAAATTAAAATACGTAGCCAAAGACATGGAAGAAGGTTATCCTGGTAACCTGACTGTTTTTGTTACTTATACATTGAACAAAGACAATGCACTGGACGTGCTTTATGAAGCGACTACCGACAAGAAAACGGTTGTTAATCTAACACAGCATTCGTATTTCAACTTATCCTCTGATTTTACAAAACCGATTCTGGATCATGAAATCACTATTGATGCTGATAAATTAGTTCCTGTAGATGCTACTCTTATTCCAACAGGCAAATTGACAGATGTAACCAATACTCCATTTGATTTTAGAAAACCAAAATTGGTTGGCAAAGAAATCAATGCAAGTGATGACCAATTGAAAAAAGGATTGGGTTATGACCACTGTTGGGTTTTAAATAACCAAGGAAAAGGAGAGCGTTTAGTAGCTTCAGCTTACTATCCTGCAAACGGAAGGCTGTTGGAAGTGTATACAGATCAGCCTGGAATTCAATTCTACTCTGGTAACTTCCTTGACGGAACTTTACCAATGAGAAATGGCGGAACGTATGCGCACAGAACTGGTTTTTGTCTTGAAACACAGCATTACCCAGATTCTCCAAACCAAAAAGATTTCCCTACTACTGTATTAGATCCAGGAGAAAATTATAAAACGAAAACTACTTTTAAGTTTTCAGTCAAGTAATTGATAAAATACTAGCTATACATAAAAAATTTGGTTATTTAATTAGATATCTAGTTTACAGGCTGGCGAAAGTCAGTCTTAAATACCTCAGCCGCTAATGCTTCTGAGGTTTTTTTATGCATATAAACAAAAAAACCGCTTCTTTCGAAGCGGTTTTTGTACCCGGAGCCGGAGTCGAACCGGCACGGTTTCCCACAGGTGTTTGAGACCAGCGCGTCTACCAATTCCGCCATCCGGGCTTAGCTAGACATGAAATAATAAACAATTATTTCAACGCAATAAAGAGATAAAGTGCATTAACAATTATCTTTTTCTTTAACACGGTGCAAATGTAGAAAAAAAAATTAAACATTCTAATAAAAATACTTAAATTTTTCCTTTCAGAGTTGAATTAATTTTATAAATTTGCACCTCGCTAAAAACGATACACACAACTAACTACACCCGAGGCAAATACACACTTTTATGCTGTTGATAAACACAATAGCCAAACTGTATGGGAGTGCAGCGGAATAAAAAACAAATTAAATGTCACACCTAGAACCAGAAGCTAAAATTTTTGCTTGTTCAAAAAGTGAATATCTTGCAGAGAAAATTGCAAAAGAATACGGAATCCCATTGGGCAAAATGACTATGTCAACATACAGCGATGGGGAATTTCAGCCATCCTATGAAGAATCAATTCGAGGATTGCGTGTATTTATAGTTTGCTCAACGTTTCCAACTGCAGATAATTTAATGGAACTGTTATTAATGATTGATGCAGCAAAGCGTGCATCAGCAAGACATATTACTGCTGTAATTCCTTATTTTGGCTGGGCAAGACAAGACAGAAAAGACAAACCAAGAGTACCGATTGGAGCAAAACTGGTAGCCAATTTACTGGATGCCGCTGGAGCAACACGAATAATGACAATGGATCTGCATGCAGATCAGATACAAGGTTTCTTCGAGAAACCAGTAGACCATCTATTTGCATCCACTATCTTTTTGCCATACGTAGAAAGTTTAGGCCTTGACAATTTAACAATTGCTTCTCCAGACATGGGAGGATCAAAAAGAGCTTATGCTTATTCTAAATTCCTGAATTCCGAAGTAGTTATCTGCTACAAGCAAAGAAAAGCAGCCAACGTAATCGAAACGATGGAACTTATCGGAACTGTTGAAGGCAAACATGTAATCTTAGTAGATGACATGATTGACACAGGAGGAACATTAGCAAAAGCTGCCGATTTAATGATCGAAAAAGGAGCATTAAGCGTTAGAGCAATCTGTACGCATGCTATTTTATCCGGAGGTGCTTACGAAAAAATAGAAAATTCAAAATTACTGGAACTAATCGTAACTGATTCTATTCCATTAAAAAAACATTCTGATAAAATTAGAGTAGTAAGCTGTGCACCTCTTTTTGCCGAAGTAATGTACATGGTACACCACAACAATTCGATCAGCGGGAAGTTTTTAATGTAATAAAAGAGCATTATGCTGCAGGCTTTAAGCTTTAAGCATTGATTATTACCTTAGCATAAAGCGTAAAGCTTATTGCCTAAAACAAGTATATTTAATAACTATATAAATTTTTACAATGAAATCGATTACAATTAAAGGATCAGAAAGAGAAAGCGTGGGCAAAGCAGCTACTAAAGCCTTACGTAATGCTGGATTGGTTCCTTGCGTATTATACGGAGGAAGTCAGGCAGTTCATTTTTCAGCGGAAGTTATAGCTTTCAAGAACCTGGTTTACACTCCAAACGCACACACAGTTGTGATTGAGCTTGGAAACGGTAAATCATTCAACGCTGTTTTACAAGATATCCAAGTACACCCGGTATCTGACAAAATTTTACACATTGACTTCTTTCAAATCCACGATGACAAAGAAATCACTATTGAAGTTCCAGTAAAAATCATTGGTAACTCAAAAGGTGTTATGGCAGGTGGAGATTTACGTTTGAACAACCGTAAATTGAAAGTAAAAGCTTTACCAAAAAATCTTCCAGATTTCGTTGAAGCTGACATCACGCCTCTTGACATGGGTAACAAATTATATGTTACTAAAGTGCCAACGCCAAACTTCAAAATCATGCACCCAGACAATACAGTAATTTGTCAAGTGAAGATCTCTCGTGCGGCTATGAAAGCTGCTCAAGAAGCTGCAAAAGCTGCAAAAGCACCTGCAAAAAAGAAAAAATAATACTTTTTCAACCTATATCAAAAGCATCAATCAAAAGGTTGGTGCTTTTTTTTTACATGAAGCGAAAGATCAGGCACTCTCGGAGGCTAGTCAGGTTTTATGGCTTTGTATATTTTTTGTTCTTTACTCTTTACTGTTTTTATACTATTTTTGCACGATGATAAAATGGATACAAAACCTGTTTTCATCACCAAAAACAGCAGAGAACACAGACAACATGAAGAAATTTTTAATTGTAGGCCTGGGCAACATCGGCTCCGAATATGTAAACACCCGACACAACATTGGGTTTAAGGTTCTGGATTTCCTAGCCAAAAAAGAAGGACTTTCATTCGAAACCGTAAAATTGGGTGCACTAGCCGAATACAAATTCAAAGGCAGAACCTTTTTACTGCTCAAGCCCAATACCTATATGAATTTGAGTGGCAAAGCCGTAAAATACTGGATGGACAAAGAAAATATTCCGCTCGAAAACATATTGATTATAACAGATGATCTGAACCTTTCTTTCGGAACCATCCGCATCCGAAAAAAAGGAAGCGATGGAGGTCATAATGGACTTAAAAACATCAATCTTGTTTTGAATACCCAAGAATATACCCGTTTCCGATTTGGCATCAGCGATGAGTTTAAAAAAGGCCAGCAGGTAAATTATGTTTTAGGAGACTGGGACGACAACGAAAAAGCTAAACTTCCCGAAAGGCTTGAAGTCGCTTCCGAAATTATAAAATCATTTGGAACAGCAGGTGCAGAAAACACAATGACAGCATTTAATGGAAAATAAAAAGAGAGAGATGCTTGTCTCTCTCTTTTCTGTTATATAATCAGTTTTAATTTACTATAATCTTAGAAACTCCTTTTCGGTCACCATCTTCAACAGTGACAATATATGTTCCCTTGCCTACATTATTGAGCTGAACCGATTGATTGATATCATGCGTGTTTTTAAACTTTTTATCATAAATCGTCCTGCCCAGCATATCACAGACAAAAACTCGAATATCACTATTATTAGTACTTTTAAACAAAACAGTAAAATTCCCTTTATTAAGATTAGGAAACAATACAAAATTATTAATTTCATTACTTGCCACAGACAGAGAAGCATAAGTACTCGAGCAGATCTGTATAGACGCGGCTGTTATTGTACCAGAATCACCAACGCCAGTATCCCTGAATCTTAATTTCCAAGTCCCCTGAGGATTCTCCCCATTGAAAACAGATAAAACACTGGCAGGATAAACAGTTTGACTGCTTATTTTCCCGCAGCTTAATTCGCCACCCAGATCATCATACGTCAAAACCACACTACCATTTATCCCACCACACGATTTATCAAACAGCTTTACAATAGTCCCGTTTGGACTTATTATATCAATTTGAACATCAGACATGTAGGTATGATTAAAACTAAGATTAAAATTAACATCGGTAATTTCACCATTAACAGCTGGAACCTCAATAGTTTTTTCAGCATAAGTATTTGACTCAGGTATCGCATAAGGCGGTGAAAACCCATACATATTACAAGTAGTTTCAACACTATAGCCCAATGAAAAGGGCGCACTATTTACTGCATAAAAAACATTTCCTGCAGGCTCTATCAAAATCCTGCAATTCTTGGCAGCAGTCATTGGAGCCATAATCAACTCGGAGCCATCATTAGGAGTATTGGAAGCAAGTACTATTGGGAAAGTAAGCCCGCCATCTGTTGAAAGTTTAATATTTACATTGCCAGCACCAGATAGCAAATTAGAACCGCTTACATTCCAAACAATAGTTTGTGCCGAGCCTAAAACCCAGCTCTCGCCAGTATTCTGTGAAGTAACAGCAAATGGCCCTTTATTGCCATCTACGGTAACTTTCATAGCATCTGAATTTGTTTGCGCTAAACCTGAAACCGCATTGTCTCTGACGGTAAAAACAAAATTAAGATCTCTTCCAATGGTAGAAACCGATTCCCAAGAAGTACTCAATTGACCCGCCAGCACTCTGTTCAAAGCAGGAAAATAACGGCTGCTATTACTAGCAGGTGAAAATGATCTGAAATTTGGCCCATAAACTTTTGTCCCATAAGCATAACTATTATCTTCTTTTTCAGTACCAATAGCCGAATCATTCTGCTCCCAGCAATAGGTCATAGTATTACCATTAGGATCTGATGCAGTTCCTTTTAAAACAAAAGGAGTTCCTTTTGGAATTATATAATCTGATCCTGCCGCTACAGCAGGCGTCTGACTATCCATCACCGTGCTGACAGGACAATTCTTGACTGCAAGATTATCTTGAATCTGTTTAATGCTAGCGTAAGCAAAATAACTATCTGAATGATTTTGCACATCATAATCAGTAGTTCCGGCATATCCCATGATTGTACTGCCACTGCCTGGCTCAACACTAACTCCTGTTCCCTCAACATCGTATGAAAAAGTGTGATTTGCACCTAATTGATGTGCAAGCTCATGAGCAACAAAATCGATATCAAAATTATCTCCTTCTGGAGTTCCGCTTGGAGAAGAAGTGTAGGCACTTCCTTTTCCATAAGGATCAGATCCTGAAGGATTATCGCACACGCATCCTATACAGCCAGCATTACCACCATCACCAAAATCAGTAAGCAAATGCCCTATATCATAATAAGAATTTCCAATTTTTGAGGTCAATGTCGATTGTAATTCAAGATTCCAAGCCCCTTCGGACCCATCAGTTACATTACCATCTGGATCATCAATTAAATAGTCTGAATATGGATCAGTAGCTGCATTGGTATAAATAATACTGGACTCATTGGCAATAAGCAATAATTTTATAGCAAGATCTCTATTAAAAATCCCATTGACCCTGGTCATTGTAGCATTCATTCCTGCCAGGGCATCAGCGACTGTTCCGCCAAAATACTGTGCATATTCTCCTGTACAGGACAAAGCCAATCGCATAGTCTTAAAAGTGGCATTGTTTGATTTCAATTGAGACACTTTCTTGGCAAGCCCTTTATTTAAAGCAACATCTACAGTTTTACAGCTGAACGGCAATGTACCTTTTTTGCGCATTTTGGAAGAAGAAACTGCATAAACAGATCTATTGTTCGGCAAGGGATCTATAAACTCTGAAGCACTGCCATTTCTTAATACCATAGCCTGAACGCTTTTTGGAGAAATACTTAAGCTTATCGATGCTTTGGCATCAGTGATACCAGTTCCGGAATAAGATTGTATATCAGGATATTGCAATTGCAGCTCAGGAACAAAATTTGACGATTCGACAACCAAAAACTGCTCAATTTTTCCCTCACTATTAGGAATTCCAACGGAAACTCCTGCAGAACCATTAACTTTTAAATCCAAACGTTTGAGAGATTGCCTGAATTGAGCCAAATCCAAAGTATATAAGCGTTTATCGCCACCGCTGTTTTTATGAGAAATTGCTCTTTCGGAATTGCCTGTTTCTTTCCATGGAGAATTGACCTGTGAAAATCCTGCAAAACTAATAGTAAAGATCCCCAAGCAAAAAAACAATCTATTCATACCTATTATACTTTTAAGTGAAACTTGCTGCTTCATCAGAAACTGCTATCCGTTATTAATCAGTTAACAAAATTAATTCATTTACCATCGAAAAAACAAAGATTTATAACAATTACAAAATAATTAATGAATAAACAATACAGCAACTTAGAAATTATTTTATTTTAAAATATTGGCACTTATAAAAATAGAGACAACTTGACCAAGTTTTAAAATAGATAGTATAAATTTGCAAAAAAATAAAATAGGCACTTTGAAAATTTTTCATTCTATAAACGATTTCCAGACAATTGCAGGAACCCCGGTAAAAAAAACAATTCTTACGTTAGGAACTTTTGATGGAGTTCACTTTGGCCACCGAAAAATTCTGGAAAAAGTAACCCAAAATACTCAAAATGGGAAGTATGAAAGTTTAGTCCTTACGTTTTTTCCACATCCCAGAATGGTTTTGCAAGAGGATTCGAACATCAAATTACTCAATACTATTGATGAAAAAATTGCATTGCTAGATCGAATTGGCATTCAAAACCTGGTGATTCATCCTTTTGACGAAAACTTTTCCAGATTGACTGCCGAGGAATTTGTAAAAAATATACTCGTCGATAAATTTCATATCCATAAAATAATAATCGGTCATGACCATCGTTTCGGACGCAACCGTACTGCCAATATTGACGATCTGAAAAAATTCGGTGAGCAATATGATTTTGAGGTCGAAGAAATTTCGGCTCAGGAAATAAAAGAAGTATCTGTGAGTTCTACAAAAATAAGACACGCACTCGATGAAGGCAATGTGGCATTGGCCAATGAATATCTGGGCTATGCTTACCCGTTAACTGGATTTGTTGTTAAAGGCAGGCAATTAGGCAGAACTATTGGATTTCCAACTGCTAATTTAAAATTGGAAGAAAACTTTAAGCTGATTCCTAAAAACGGCGTTTACATTATTAAAAGCATTATTGACTCTAAAACAGTATCAGGAATGATGAATATTGGCTTTAACCCCACTGTTGAAGGCAAAAGTCAAAGTATAGAGATTAATTATTTTGATTTTAATGAAGATCTGTACGATCAAAAAATTACTGTTTCTATATTGCAAAGAATCAGGGATGAAGAAAAATTTGAATCGATTGATCATTTAAAAGCGCAATTGGCACAGGATAAAAATAGGGCTTTGGCTTATTTTGACAATCTATAGAAAAGCCGCCATTTTTCTAGCCGGTCATTATCCCAATTAAGTTTATAGTGATAGGCATATTTTAGAAATCCTGCCTTGTAAAACCTCCAAAAAGAAAGACTTTTTATAGATTGCATGATGCATAAAAACATCATTTACTTGTATGCACAATACTTTTTCATGACACCAGCTTCAGCAACGAAATCGTTTTAAATTTGCATTGTTTTTTTTTGTAAATTTATATCAACCTGCTTGATTCCCAAAAACATACTGAATTTCTAACTTTTAAAACTGTTTATCATGAAAGTAAAAAAAGAAATTAAAAATGGGTACTTCATCTTTATATGTATTGGAACTTATTTTCTATTAATGGAATTCTTAGGTTTATCCAACCTTTTCTATTTAAGGCTTTTGAACATCGCATTTATTATTTATGCCGTAAATGATACCTTAAAATCGAGGATTGCGCACGGCAAGAAAAAATTTGTTCCAAATGCTTTGGCCGCTCTGGTAACTTCGCTAGTGGGTGTAACTTTGTCTATCTTGGGTTTATTGATTTATAGTTACATGAGAGGAGGTGATGAATATATCCACACCTTATCTGAGACTTTCCTTTTCGGGGGTCATCCCGCCATCAATATGTATTGCCTGACTTTGTTTTTTGAGGGAATGGCTTCATCGGTTATTGTCACCATGCTGTTCATGCTGTATTATAACGACAAATTTGTCTCTGATTAATGTATTTTTAAACAACCAGAGGCATGTCTTTTTAAAGCTAGTTCGTTGGTTCTTTATAACAATTTGATTACTTTTGAAGCATCAAAATAAAGGATCAATGAGTATCACAAAACATAACTGGACGAAAGAAGAAATAATTGCTATTTATAATAAACCTCTAATGGATCTGCTTTTTGAAGCAGCAACTATTCATAGGGAACACCATGATCCAAATGTAGTTCAGGTATCTACGCTGGTTTCAATTAAAACGGGTGGCTGTTCTGAAGATTGTGGCTATTGCCCGCAGGCGGCCAGGTACAACACGGGAGTTGCAGGAAACAATTTAATGTCTGTTGAGCAAGTAACTGAACAGGCTGTTCAAGCTAAATCTGGAGGTTCCTCACGTGTATGTATGGGAGCTGCCTGGCGAAACGTAAAAGACGGCCCTGAGTTTGACCAGGTTCTTGAAATGGTGCGCACCATAAACAAAATGGATATGGAAGTATGCTGTACCTTGGGTATGATTACCGAAAACCAGGCACATCGATTAGCCGAAGCTGGTCTTTATGCATACAATCATAATTTAGATACATCTGAAGATTATTATAAAGAAGTGATTTCAACCCGCGGATTTGAAGATCGCTTGCAAACTATAGAAAACGTTCGCAAAACAAGCGTTACGGTATGCAGCGGTGGTATAATTGGAATGGGAGAAAGTATTGAAGATAGAGCTGCAATGCTTGTAGCTCTTTCTACCTTGAATCCTCAGCCTGAATCAGTGCCTATTAACGCCTTGGTTGCTGTAGAAGGTACCCCAATGCAGGATGAAAAACCTGTAGAAATCTGGGAAATGATCCGAATGGTTGCTACTACCCGAATTGTAATGCCACATACTCAAGTGCGTTTATCGGCCGGAAGAACAAATATGAGCCGTGAAGGTCAGGCTATGTGTTTCTTTGCTGGAGCCAATTCGATTTTTGCAGGCGACAAACTGCTTACCACTCCTAATCCAGATGTAAATGAAGACATGAAAATGTTTGCCTTATTAGGATTAAAACCGCAAAAGCCATTTAAAAAAGCGGCCCAAAGACCAACAGTGGAAGCTGCAGATTCTAAATTTGAATCTCTGGGTGAAAAACCAAAATGGACTCGTCCGAATCATATAATTGAGAAAAACTTAGAAGTCTCCATAAAAGGAAAATAAATTTTGCATTATAAAAAATAAAGCCTCAATTTCATGAAGAAACTGGGGCTTTGTTTTTTATCATTTATAGTAAAATCAATTACGGAAGATGATTTTATCACTAATCCTTTTTCCGTCTTCCAATTGAGTCACAACAACCAGTACCTGATCATTGGAAGCCAGATTACTGATAATGAATTCTTTTTTATCCACTTTGTTTTTTTCATAGATCAAGCTTCCTTTCAGGTCATACACTTTAACAGAAGATATGATCTGCTCAAAAGAGTTAATTTTTACTTGATGTTCTTTTGTAGATACAATAACTCCTTTTCCACTCGCATTAAAATCATCTGTCCCCAATGATGTATCCGTATAACGCAGTACAAAACGATCATTAAAGGTTCCTGCTGCTGTGGTAAAAGAATATGTTCCGCTCTTTAGATTATGTATAGACTTATTCACTTTATCTTCGAGATATATTGCTTGGCTAGCTAGATTGCCATCAACATTCTCTATACTTATCTGGAATACTCCAGCTATAGTAGATTTGTAACCCAATGGCACTATATCGGCTGGATCAAATGGCAATACACGTCCTTGAATAGTATAATTTTCGGAATTATTAATACTATAAAAATCCACAAAAGCATTTCCGTTAAGCGTTATTCCATCATACAAGTTATCAAAATCATTAGTAGCACCAGTGATATAACCGATTAATAATTGTTTGAATGCTCCGCCGTCGTTTGTTAAATTCACCCAGACTCTGTTTTTTTCTAACGCTTGTGTTTTTTTGCCACTGGCTTCTTTAAAAAACTGACTATTATCGCCAGCCGTTGTAATTCTCATTAAATTCGTAAATACAAAATTGTTCGTATTTTTACTAACCACCATAAAGGACTGTCCAGCAGCAATTCTGCCTGTAGGAACTACTCCATCGCCAATTCCATCACCATTAGTATCAGTACTTTTAGCCGCTGCTGCTGTAGCCGTTCCTCCCGTAAAATTATAAGATGCATAATCATCTGAATCATAAGCTAACTCAGTACCCGAAGCATTTAATGCTCTAGCTGTATTATGTGTCCAAAAATATAAGGCACCATTAATTACTGATGCATTATCTGTTATAAATGAATCCGCATTTATTGCCGATGGATATGGGTTTCCAATCAAATTGCCTTTCAAATTGCCTTGCGCTGCAATCGAGACTGGGCCATTATTGGGTACGCCTATAAAATCTACCTGTTGAGAAGTACTATATCTTGGAACTCTGGCAATGTAACCTTTCCCAGCTGTCATTATGCTGGCTGAACCTTCAGGCACCCAGTTATCATTGGCAAAACTCCAATATTTATCGCTAGAAGGTGATAAAAGCCCCAGTGTTTGACCCGCAACAGGTGAACTCCAATATACATAATCAAAGTCCTTTATTGGTGATGTAGTGCGCTTATAAGTAATATTTCCAGAATTGATTACATTGCTGCTGCCTTGAACCAGACTCGAACTGTTCTCAAATATTACATTTGTAGACGAGTTAATATCAATCCCCTGATCAACAAACAATACTGTATCAGATTTAACGAGAACGGTACCTGAATTAATTTGGCATGAACACATGCTCAAATCAGAAGCAACTGTATAAGTATTGCTTGATCCTCCATCAAAGATAACTCTCTTTAAAACTGTAGGAGATCCCGTAGACCAGCTAGTGCCATTCCATGATGTAGTAGAAATTGGATCGGGGTTTATTATAATATTTCCTGAATTTGCAGAGAAACATACATCTGCCGAAACTGACGCCGTATAAGTACCTGGTGCCAAATTAGGGATTGTAGTGGTATTGCCAGTACCCGAATATAGTTCGCCTGAATTAAGTTTTAACACCCAATCTCCAGCTGGAAGACCGCTTAAAACCACACTAGCAGATGGATAAGCACAAGTAATCTGCTGAATTGACCCAACCACTGGTGCAGTAGGCCCGCTGCTGATTGTTACCGAAATTACGTTTGAAGGTGTCACAACTATACCACAAGCAGCATTGGATGACTTTACTCTGTAATAATACGTAAATCCAGAAGCTAACGGCGTAATTATTAATGAAGTTACATTGCCTACATTCACGCTATTATATCCTGTAACATAGGTACTAAAAGACGGATCAGTAGATATGTCCAGATAATAAGCTGTCGCTCCAGACACTGTATCCCAATTAGCAGTGAATCCATTGCACAATTCGGCGGTTGCAGCAGTAGCGGTAGGCGAATTTATTTGTAAAGTAGCGTATGTAACTGTATTAGAATAAGCACTTGTGCCACAACTGCTCTGCTTGCTCACTCTATAGTAAACATTTCCAGGAGGCACTCCAGTCACCACATAGGTCGTAACATTTCCTACGTTTCGATTGTTGAATCCAGTAACAAAATTTGTAAATGCAGCATCTGTAGCAACGTCAAGAAAATAATTTATTGCTCCAGAAGATGCTGTCCAATTGGCATTAAAAGTATCAGTACAGTTGGCATTTGTACCTGCCACTGCAGATACAACCGGTTCAGAACCCACAACAAAAGTCGTACTATTTGGGCTGCTTACGCCTATTAACGAAACCGTAACTTTATAACTTCCCGGAGACAATCCCGTTAAATTTTTGGATGTAGAAAAGACGGAACCTCCATTTTTCTGCCAGTTATAATTATATGGATCAATCCATTCTGGTGAATTCTGAAAAGTTCCATTGTTTCCAGAAGGATATGAAAATAATGTAGTTCCTGTTCCAACTAAAAAATTATAACCTGCAATTATACCCGCTTCAAAACCTGAATATGTGGTTGGCCCAATAGCCAAAGATGATATCGCCTGAGCTGAAAGAGCTGTATTATACAGCCCAAGTTTTAGCACTTGTCCAGTGAATGAATTGCCAGTATTATTGTATACACCGCTACCAATTTTTGTGCTGAAAGCAGAAGATCCGTAATTTGCTGTACTTACTGTTCCTCCCGTTACTGTTACACTTACACCGTTCAAATATATCCGTATGTTTGAACCATTGCCAACAACAGCAATATGACGCCAAGTGCCATCTCCAAAAGAAGCAGGCAATGATGCTGTTACCACACCAGTCGCTGAAGTCCACAACTCAAGAGTAGTTGAATTTGCAAATCCAAACTCGATAGCATCATTTTGTCCAAATAAACTCATTCTGCCCGTAATATCTGCAAGGTTGAACTTTATCCAGCCTTCAATTGTAAAGGCACTTTTGTTGGAAAGCAAAGGGCTTCCAAGATCAATATAATCATTGTCGGCAGCAATAAATTTTACTGCGTTATTCATATTTGTTATAGTAATAGCTCCATCAGTTCCTGATGCACATGAAGCTTCATTTACTGTAGCTGTTGGAGTGGGCAACAACGGAAAGATTGTCATTATTGTAGAAGCATTTGCGCAATTGGGTGTTGCATACACTATAGTATAAGTTCCTCCAGCACTTGCTGCCAGATTGACTTCTCCAGTCGAAGAATTAATACTTAGTCCCACAGGTGTTGAGGAATATGTCCCTCCTGTAACTCCAGATTGGGTTACAGCCACCTTCCCGATAGCAATAAAAGCGTTACCTGGGTAAGTTATAATAGGCGGTGGTGTAAATCTGTACATCTGGCCCGAAGCTGGTTTAGCAGCAATTGTGGCAGTAAAAGCCGCAGATTGAGCTGTTGGGCTAGATCCCGAATTATTTAAAGTCAAATAACTGCCAGCCGCATCATATATTCCAATAGTTGCTGTTGCTGCATTTATTGCATTAGCTCCCTGATTGTAATAATATTCAATTCTATTGGAACCTTCATAAAGCCATATCTGAAAAGAAATTTGTTCACCACCTGCCTGATAATTCCATCGCTGCTTATACCATTCCATTTTAAATATTCGATTCGGGGCAGTACCTGTTGTAATATATCTTGGTTTTACTGTACATTTCATATCGTCCCAAAGAGGCATGAGTATTGGTTTTGAAACTGCAGCATTGGTTTCACTGTTTATATAATTCTGAGAAACAGTAGCTGTGGCTGTTCCAAAACTGAGCCAGCCATTACTTGACACTTTTAAATCTGTATACACACCATTTCCAAAAGTAAAAGGAAATTGAAGCGTTATCGGATCTGAAACATCATCATCTGCCGCGGCACTAATACCGCCAACATCTGTAGTTCCGGTTAAAATACTGTAAGCAGCTGATGATGCGGTAAAACAATATTTGCTGGCTTCAAGACCGCTTGCAGGCGGCGGGGTAAATCTGTAAATCTGCCCAGTTGAAGGCTTCGTGGCAATGTTAGTTGTAAAATTGCTGGAATCAGCCGTTGGGCTTGATCCTGAATTAGAAAGGGATAAAAATTTTCCATTTGTATCATAAATTCCAATCGAAGCGCCTCCCGTACCGTTTGCAACCGCAGTGGCTCCTTGACTATAAAGAAATTCAATTACATTGGTAGTTTCAAAAAACCAAACCTGAAATGAGACCGTATCGCCAGAGGATTGGGCATTCCATTTTTGCTGGATCCATTCCACTTTAAACCTTCTGTGAGGAAAAATTCCTGTTGTAACATATCGCGGTGTTACAGTACACATCAAGTCATCCCATAAAGGAAACAACATGGGTTTTGCAACAGCTGCATTTACAGCTGAGTTGGTATTATTCTGCGCATCTGTAACAGCAGCTGTGCCAAAGCTTATCCAGCCATTTGGCGAAACTTTTATTGATGAATAAGCTGTTCCTGCAAAAGTAAATGCAAAAGGCAAGGCAATATCTGAAGAAACTCCAATATCTGCTGTTGCTGGCAATGAAGTATCAACAACCCCTGGCACTCCTGTAAGGGGAATGTACTCTCCCTGTACGGCAGTAAATGTATAACTGCTTGCAGCTGTTTGTCCAAAAATCATTTGAGCAAACCAAAAAAAACTAACAATTAAAAATAGACTTCTTTTCATATATAAAACACTTGAGTTGTTATACAGCGGCTCTTTTTGAAATAACAAAATATGTAAACTCTTTCATTCCAAAAAAACTATTAAAAAGGTTTGCTTTAGAATTTTAAGCTCAGTTCTAACAGTTACATAAAGCTAAAAAATGAAATTCAAAAAACCGAATAAAAGATTGTTTTTATCGATGAAATACACACTTTTATATTAAACAAAAATATTTACTTACAAATTAAGTTTAATAATAAGATGTATTTAAAAAAAGCAGATTCACAAAAAAAGAAGACTATTTTTAGAAAACTGCAAAATAAAATCCCCGCAATTGAAATACCTGCATGACAATTTTACACAAAAAAAACCATCCTGAATAAACAGAATGGTTTCTAAAAAAAATTAAAAATCGATATACTTTATTCTCGTAAAATAACCTTATCACTTACTCTTTTCCCATCTTTTAATTGACTCATAATAATCAAAATTTGATCATTTGAGATCAAATGAGGTATAATAAATTCCTTTTTCCCTATTTCATTTTTTTCGTAAATCAAGCTTCCTTTCAAATCATATACTTTTACTGAAGACAATTTTTCGTGAAACGAATTAATTTTTATCTGACGATTCTTGACTTCATTCCAATTTCTGCCAAAAAAATCCCATTCTGAATTAAACAGAACGGGATGTAAAAAATTTTAAAAATGATTATAATCTAATCATGAAAAATAATCTCTTCACTTACCCACTTGCCATCATCCAATTGTATCATCACAATCATGAATTGGCTGCTGGATGCAAGACGATCAATAAGGAATTCATTCTTGTCAACCTTATCTTTTTCAAAAAGCATGCTTCCCTTCAAATCATACACTTTTACTGAAGAGATAGCCTTATCGAATGAATTGACTTTTATCTGGCTGTCTTTTACCGACACCACAACACCTTTCCCTTTTGGATCAAAATCTCCTGTTCCTAATTTTGTGGTATTGGTATATCGCAATACAAAACGATCTTTAAACTCCCCTTTGGCTGTGGAAAAAGAATATGCTTCTTTGGTTAAATCATGAATAACATTAGCCGTTTTATCTTCCAGATATATGGCTTGTTTTGCCATAAAACCATCTGTCTTGTCTATGCTGATCTCGAATGTTCCTTCTATAGTTGATTTGTAGCCCAGAGGCACTTCATCCTCTTCATTAAATGGCAGGCTACGCCCTTGAATACTATAATTCTTCTGATTCATTATACTATAGAAATCAACATAAGCATTGCTGTTGAGGCTCGTACCATCAAATAGTTTATCCGCTTCATTCGTGGCTCCGGTTATATAACCTACTAACAACTGCTTGAAAGCACCGCCTGCATTTGACAGATTCAGCCACACTCTGTTCTTTTCTAACTTAGCGGCTTTCTTAGTATTTGCCTGTTTGAAAAAATTACTGTTTTTGCCAACATCTCCTATACGCATTGAATTAGTAAATTTAAATTCATTACTAAAATCTGTTACGCTCCCAACCATAAAAGACTGCCCTGCAGCTATAGTTCCGTCTGGTTCAAGTCCGCCAGTTTCTGCGGCCGTTCCGCCGCTTAAATTATAGGATGCATAATCTTCAGACACATACTCATATTGAGTACCATCATCACTTAGCTTTCTCGCGCTATTGTGAGCCCAAAAAGACAGTAAAGGATTATCCGGAAGCACATCTATGTTGTCAATCATAAAGTCATCAGCGGATATCGCTGAAGGATATGGATTCCCTATTAAATTACTCTTATCATCTCCCTGCACTGCAATTGTAACATCTCCATTATTTGGTGTTCCAATAAAATTTACCGTTTGAGAAGTAACATATCTAGGAACACGGGCGATATATCCTTTTCCTTCAATCATGGTTTCTGTTTTGCTGCCAGGGGTCCAATAATCTCCAAGCCAGCTCCAGTATTTATCACTGCTTGGTGATAAAGCTCCCAGTGTCTGGCCTGATACAGGTGAACTCCAATACACATAATCAAAGTCTTTGATCGATGTTGCAGTACGTTTATAGATAATATTGCCAGTATTTATGTTTTTTGCATCGTTATTCTGAATCAGGCTTGCACCATTTTCGAACGTTAGAGAACCATCTACCTTTAATCCGTTTTGAATGATTAAAACCGCATTTGCATTAGTAGCCCCTGCAACTCCTACCACGACTTTTACACCAGGGTTTATTGTACAAGAGCATGCATTTAATGGAGTGGTGATTATATAATCTGATGCAAATACAACAATATCGTCTGAAGTTGGAACAGAAGTTATAACTGCAGGAGAACCTGTAACCCAATTTGAACCATCCCAAGTCTTGGTAACTTCATTAATATTTACTGTTGCCGATACCACTGAAGTTCCAAAGCTATTCGAAACTGTAAAAGTATAAACGCCACTGGTCAAATTTGTAACTGGATATGTGGTTCCTGTTCCAAAAATATCAGTGCCAGGAGTTACTCCATCTTTTATTACATGAAGTGTCCAGTTGCCAGCTGGCAGACCATTTAATGTGATGCTTCCTAACGTACTGCATCTAATTTGGATAGGAGCAGTGGGTATCGGAGCTGGCGGTGCAATTGAAGTTAAAGCAACCATCAAAGAACTTGGACAAAGCATATTATTTGCCGTTACGGTGACATTACCCCCATGATGATAGGTTCCTGTCGTCACTGTAATTTCGTTAGTTCCAGCACCAGCAGTAACTATCCAATCCGTATCAGGAAAAGCCCAAGTATAACCTGAAGCCCCAGCAATTGGATCAATTTTAAAAACAGCACTTGTCAATTCAGAATAAGTTGTACTACCAGAAGGAAAAGAGGTTCCATTTAACATAACATCTCCTGAATTAGATTTAACTTTAAGGTTTAAATCTATGCCAGCAATACCTGCAAAACTCTTAGTACAGCCTGGAGAAGCACTTGTAATGGTTATTCCTGTTATTTGCAATAGAGCACCATCATCTGCAGCTGTTAAATTTCTTGTGGTAAAACTAGCTTCTCCTGCTGGAGCAGTTAAACCGGTAATCGCCGTTTGTGGATTACCGCCAATAGTATAATCTACTATAAAAGTACTTCCAGCTTGTAGACCTGTTAATTTTATTGTCGCTGGCGAATTATCACAAGCAAAAATTGTTTGTGCTGCTGTTCCTAATGTTGGGGCTGGGTTGACTGTTATTGCAACTGCTGTACCATTAGTCATTCCGCAGCTATTAGTTGCAGAATAACGGATGTTCTTCCCATTATCGGCAAAAGCCACCGTGTAAGGCAATACTAATGTTACATAAGTACTTCCGCCTGATGTGGTAGATATCTGCCAGCCTTGTGAAGTAACTGATGAGCCATTTGCTGTAACTGCAGGTGCTGTAGGATTCAAAGAACTTCCTGCGCATAAAGCTGCTGGTGATGTTATTGATGCTATCGTTGGCTTATCATTTACTGTTATTGCAACCGCTGTACCGTTTGTCGTTCCGCAGCTATTAGTTGCAAAATAACGAATGTTCTTGCCATTATCGGCAAAAGCTACCGTATAAGGCAATGTTAATGTTACATAAGTACTTCCGCCTGATGTGGTAGATATCTGCCAGCCTTGTGAAGTAACTGATGAACCATTTGCTGTAACTGCAGGTGCTGTAGGATTCAGAGAACTTCCCGCGCATAAAGCTGCTGGTGATGTTATTGATGCTACTGCTGGAACATTATTTACTGTTATTGCAACTGCTGTACCATTTGTCGTTCCGCAGCTATTAGTTGCAAAATAACGGACGTTCTTCCCATTATCGGCAAAAGCTACCGTGTAAGGCAATGTTAACGCTACATAAGTACTTCCGCCTGATGTGGTAGATATCTGCCAGCCTTGTGAAGTAACTGATGAACCATTTGCTGTAACTGCAGGTGCTGTAGGATTCAGAGAACTTCCCGCGCATAAAGCTGCTGGTGATGTTATTGAAGCTATTGCTGGAACATTATTTACTGTTATTGCAACTGCTGTACCGTTTGTCGTTCCGCAGCTATTAGTTGCAAAATAACGGATGTTCTTCCCATTATCGGCAAAAGCTACAGTGTAAGGCAATGTTAATGCTACATAAGTACTTCCGCCAGATGTTGTAGATATCTGCCAGCCTTGTGAAGTAACTGATGAACCATTTGCTGTAACTGCAGGTGCTGTAGGATTCAGAGAACTTCCCACGCATAAAGCTGCTGGCGCTGTTATTGAAGCTATTGCTGGAACATCATTTACTGTAATTGCAACTGCTGTACCATTTGTCGTTCCGCAACTATTAGTTGCAAAATAGCGGATGTTCTTGCCATTATCGGCAAAAGCTACCGTGTAAGGCAATGCTAATGTTACATAAGTACTTCCGCCTGATGTGGTAGATATCTGCCAGCCTTGTGAAGTAACTGATGAGCCATTTGCTGTAACTGCAGGTGCTGTAGGATTCAGAGAACTTCCTGCGCATAAAGCTGATGGTGATGTTATTGATGCTATCGTTGGCTTATCATTTACTGTTATTGCAACCGCTGTGCCGTTTGTCGTTCCGCAGCTATTAGTTGCAAAATAACGGATGTTCTTGCCATTATCGGCAAAAGCTACCGTGTAAGGCAATGTTAATGCTACATAAGTACTTCCGCCTGATGTAGTAGATATCTGCCAGCCTTGTGAAGTAACTGATGAACCATTTGCTGTAACTGCAGGTGCTGTAGGATTCAAAGAGCCACCCGCGCAAAATGCTGCAGGAGCTGTTATCGAAGCTATTGTTGGAACATTATTTACTTTAATCGTTCCCGTCGCATTAGCCGCACCACAACTGCCGCCTGTTAATGGAATACTATAATTAAATGTTCCTGATGCTGTTGGTGTACCACTAATAGTTACAACATTTGATGTAAAAGAAGCACTTACACCAGCTGGTAAGCCATTTGCTCCAGAAACTCCGCTGTTAGATATTCCTATAAAACCACTCGTTGTATGAGTAATATTTGTCATTAATGTATTGACACAAAGCGTTGGACTAGATGAAGCTGCCGAAACCGAATTATTAACCGTTATTAAAACTGGCGTCGAATTAGTACTACACCAAGATCCAAATTGATTTTGAACAACTGCTCTAAAATAAGTACTAACATTTAAAACACCAATCTTAGCACTAGTTAATACATTTGTTGTTTCAGAAATATATCCTACATTAGTTGTAAATGCAGCATCAGTAGCACTCTGCCAATTAGTTATAACAGTGCCGGCAGTAGTTGTATGTCCGCTTAACGTCAAACTGCTTGTAGGAGTGGCTCCTGCACAAATAGTTTGAGCCGGAGAAACTGTACCTCCTACAGGAGCAGTTGTTTGAAAAGATACAGTATTAGAATTACCCGTAGTCACATTACAAACGTTTGTTGCTCTTACTCTGTAATATAAAACTCCGGCAGGCAAGCTTCCAGCAAAATAACCAGATGACGGATAATATCCTATATAGAGATTATTGTACCCAGAAACAAAAGTTAAAAATCCACTGTCTGTGGCAATATCCAAATAATAAGCTGTAGCATTAGTTATGGAATTCCAATTTAATACTGCCTGATTACAATCTATGCTTGTTGCTGCTGTAACTGTTGGTGCCACAGTTGGACTAGCCGTAGTTGCATAATTCATAGTAGTAGAACTAGGACTCGTTCCACAATTATTATATGCTCGAACTCTGTAATAATAAGTTGTACCAGGATTTAACCCAGTTAGTACATAACTCGTAACATTCCCGACATCTAAATTATTGTATCCTGAAACAAATGATGAAAACCCGCTATTTGTAGAAACATCAATATAATATTTTGTCGCAGAAGAGGTAAAAGCCCATTGAGCAGTAAATTGTGTACAAGATGGTGAATTTGGAGCTGCTGTACCAGGAGCAGAAGGCACAGGAATAACTGTTACATTAAAATTATTCCCATAACCAGATCCACAAGCATTAGTTGAATTAACTGTTATTTGCCCCGAAGTAGCATTTGAAGCAAAAGTAGCAGTAGCTGAGCGCCCATCAGCACTTGTAACAAAAGTAACTCCTGTGCCACTAGCATAACTCCATGTATGATTATAATTGGCATTATTAGATGTTATTGTGTAATTAGCTGTAGAACCTGCACATTGTGAACTAGAACCATTAATAGCACTTACACCCCCCCCAGGCCCGCCAGCAACATAAACATCTCTCGTTGCACTTCCAACACCTGCTACAGTATAAGTTATGGTAGCATTTCCGGCTGCTAACCCAGTTACTACACCTGTCGAAGAATTAACCGTAGCAATTGAGGGACTGCCACTAGACCAAGAACCCCCAGATACTGTAGAAGTAAATGTTGTCGTATTAGTGCCATTAGTACAAATATACTGATTTCCTGATAATATAATTGCGGTATTGATACCACCAGCAGTTTCAACTTGATCAAATGTATATGTAGCACCGCCTCCTGTACAAACTGCATAGTTCGTCGTGCCTACATGTATTTCAGTGTTATTGCTGCAAACTCCACTACCACCTGTATTTAAACTGTTTGTACCATTTTGAAGATACAAAGAAACATTTGCAGGAAAAGTAATTATAGATTTTTTATTAAAATAAATATTGCCTGAAGGTGAAGTTATAACAACTAATAGTGAATTTATGCTAATATTACTATCAGAAGGAATACTCATTGTTCCCGAAACGGTTATACTTTTAGCAGAAACATTAACATTAACAGTCACTGTGCTTCCAGCTGCAATTACTACATCATCAGTAGCTGATGGAACAATTCCACCTTGCCAAGAACTACCTGAATCCCAATTTCCACCAGTACCTGTACTAGTTATAACAGCTCCAAATCCAGTAGCTTGAATGAATATAAAAACCAAAAAGGCTAATAAAATCTTAGATTTAGGTAAAATTAGTTTCATATGTCTGGGGGTTTTGTGGTATTATTGTGAAAATATGAAAAATCTCTGTCTATGTTAAATTTAATTTCCAAAAACAAAAACACGTACTTTTACGTGTCAAAATTAGAAATAAATATTTATCTTTCATAATTATTCAATCAATTTACTTGATTAGCAGATAACTAACATAAATACATGTGCTTTTGTAAATATAAATCTACAAAATATATTTTACATTTCATTCCTTTTTGCTAAGCTTTATCAGCTATATTAGTATACAAACTCACCCTATTTACAAACAGAATTTTCGGATAATCCCTTATCTGATAAATATCTGTATATTTTGCTCAAAGAAAAACGCTCAAATAAAAAATCCCATTCTGAATTAAGCAGAATGGGATTCTATAATTTTAAAAGATTGACTTCGATCTAATCGTGAAAAATAATTTCTTCACTTACCCACTTTCCATCTTCCAATTGTATCATCACAATCATGAATTGGCTGCTGGATGCAAAATGGTCAATTAGGAATTCATTCCTGTTAACCTTGTTCTTTTCGTATAAAAGGCTTCCTTTCAAGTCGTAGACTTTTACTGAAGAGACTGCCTTATCGAATGAATTAATCTTTATCTGGCTGTCTTTTACTGATACCACAACACCCTTGCCTTTTGGATCAAAATCTCCTGTTCCTAATTTCGTGCTGTTATAACGCAGTACAAAACGGTCCTTAAACTCTCCTTTTGCTGTCACAAAAGAATATGAGCCTTTGGTTAAATCATGAATAACATTAGCGGTTTTATCTTCCAGATATACGGCTTGCTTTGCCATAAAACCATCTGTCCTGTCTATGCCGATCTGGAATGTGCCTTCTATAGTGGATTTGTAGCCCAATGGCACTTCATCTTCTTCATTAAACGGAAGACTGCGTCCCTGTATCGTATATTTTTCAGAATCCATTACACTATAGAAATCTACATAAGCATTACTGTTTCGGCTTGTGCCGTCAAATAATTTATCTGCCCCATTTGTGGCTCCGGTAACATAGCCCACCAGTAACTGCTTGAACGCACCACCAGCATTGGATAAATTAAGCCATATCCTGTTCTTCTCGATCTTGTTAGCCTTCTTAGCATTTGCCTGCTTGAAAAAATGGCTGTTTTTATTATCTTCTTCCAGTCGCATTGAATTAGTAAACTTAAAAACATTCTTGACAGCTGTCTCGCTGCCTACCATAAAGGACTGTCCTGCAGCTATAGTCCCATCAGGCGCAGAACCAGGACCGGCAGAGATCGATTCAGTATAGGTCGCAGTACCTCCTGTTATATTAAAGAAAGCATAGTCATCTGACTCATACTCATACTGGGTTCCCGACCCATTGAGTGTTCTCTTTGTGGTATGCGTCCAGAAAGCCAGCATTCCTCCAGCTGGAATTACAGATTGATTATCAATCATGAATTGCTCTGCATCAATGGCTGAAGGATATGGATTCCCTATTAAATTACTCTTATTATTGCCTTGTACGGCAATGGTAACATCTCCGTTAGTTGGCGTTCCGATAAATTTAACCGTCTGAGAAGTCACGTATCTGGGAACACGGGCGATATATCCTTTTCCTTCAATCATGGTTTCTGTTTTGCTGCCAGGAGTCCAGTAATCGTCAAGCCAGCTCCAGTATTTATCACTCAGTGGAGATAAATCACCTAGCGTCTGACCCGCCACAGGCGAACTCCAGTAAACATAATCAAAGTCTTTTATCCCAGTTGCAGTGCGTTCGTAAATAATACTCAATGTATTGGGATTCGGATTCTCATTTTTCTGAATGAGGCTTCCTCCGTTTTTGAATGTGAGTGTTCCATCGACCTTCAGATCATTTACAACAGTTAAAACTTTTCCAGAAGGAATTATTACATCTGCTCCAGAATTTATAGTACAAGAACAGGAATTCACCGAAAGAGGCTCATTATAATCTGCATCAAAAATAACAAAATCGTTTAATGCTGGTGTACCCGCAGACCAGCTTGTACCATTCCAGATATTTGTCGCCTGAGGCACTATTGCAACAGAATTGCTTCTATCTGAATAACATCCGGAATTTATTTGATATGTAACCACGTAATCTCCAGCTGCAAGGCCTGTAAATTCCCCTGTCGCATTTTTTGCTACTGTAACCTCTGGACTTACACTGGTTTTAATAAGACTATACAACAGTGTTCCAATTACCGGAGAAGGCGGAACTGCTTTTACAGTCCCTGTTGGAGTTGCACAAGTTGGGTCTGTTTTTGAAATTGATATTGCAGGTGGTGCTGTATTGCTCAAAGCAACCCATATATGGCTTGGGCAAAATATACCAGCCGTTACAAAAACATCACCGCTTTCTGTATTGGTTCCTGTTATTACTTTTAATTCTGGAACAGCAGTACTAATAGGCCCAGTAATTACAATACCGTTTTCTGTTTTCCATCCCGCTGGAACAACCCAAGTATAACCGGAAGCTCCAGAAACTGGTGCTATGCTAAAAGATGCCAGATTGGATGGGCAATAATAAACAGTGCCATTGGTTGATGTAGGTGTGCCTCCATTTAATGAAATCCCTCCAGAATCGGAATTAACATGCAGCGTAACTGAATTCGAAGTAACCGATGGCGTACAGGTTCCGCTTACAACACAGCGGTACTGATAGTTATTCATCGTTATAGCTGCTGTAGTGATATTCATCGTAGCTGCTGTTACATTAGAATATACACCGCTATTAGAAAGATTATTAAAAATCCCTCCGCCATTGGTACTTAACTGCCACTGATACGTCAATCCTGCTCCAGAAGCTGCAACGGCAAATGAAGCATTGTCCGCTTCACATACATTACTGTCAGAAGGCTGTGCTGTAATTGATGGCAGAGCATTGACTGTTACTGTAGCGGTTCCTGTAATAGCAGTATTAGGACAATCTGGGGTATCATTATAAACTACGCTTTTCAAACTATACACAAAACTGCCACCAGTTGCTGTTGAAACCGTTACACTATTTGTCCCGTTTACAGTACCACTTTTTGGCGGAATTACTATCGTTTGATCTGAACCACTATTAATGGTATAAGCAACTTTTATAGTAACTGTTTGAGGATTTGTAAAAACAATAATAGGAGATGAAGCCCCAGCACATACAGTTGTTGTACCAGTTATAGTAGCTGTTGCCGTAGGACGAACATACAGATCAGCACTCGGATCCATGAAAGATGCTGTTCTGGTACAAGTTGCATTCGTAATTGAAATCAATTTGTAGCTTGTATTTGCCGTTGGACTGCCCCCAGCAGGAAAAGTCTGTGGTGAAGACGACGAGATTGTCATCGGATATTGTATTAAAGTATCATCATTTTGGTAAACTATATTATAAGTTCCAGAAAAAGTCGAATTATCTGCATCAAAAGTTAATTCTGGACTCCCTCCTGCACAAATAGTTGTTGCAGAGAAACCATTGGTTATGTTATTGGGTAAAGGGTTTACTGTCACCGTTACCGTAAATGCTGTACCAGTACAAGCTGCAGCAGTTGGCGTTACCGTATAAACTATATTAATGGGAGCATTAGTAGTATTAGTCAAAGTACCGCTAATATTTGCCTGATTCGTTCCCGATGCAGTCCCAGTAATACCCGTAACAGAAGGTGCTGACCAAGTATAAGTTGTTCCAGAGGGAACTGCTCCATTAGTCCCATTTACTGGTAATACAGTAAAAGCACTTCCACTGCAGGAAGCTACTGTCATATTAGTAACTGCTGGAGTATTCACATTTATAACTACCGGATCACTAGTTACAGAACAACCAGAGTTATTCGCAGTTGTACCTTTAACTATTCTTCTATAATAAGTAGTTATGGTTGGAGATACACTATAATCTTCCGTAGTGACACCTGTATTCGTCCATGGACCGGTACTAGTTGGTGAGGACTCCCATTGAAAAGTTAAAGATGGATTTGCAGCTCCATTAACGAGATAAGAAGATCCATTTAATGTAACTGCCGTACCACTGCAAACTGCCGAGGTTGAAGGAGTAATAATATTTGTTGAAAGATCAAATGGAACAATTGTTAAAGCAACAACATTTTGCCCCCCATTTTCATAATAATCAAAAACAAAATCATCATTTCCATCTAAATTAACCAAAACATTATTATATGTTGTAGAAGACTGTTCAACCCATTTATCCAAAATCAATGATCCATTCAAATATAATCTTACCCCATCGTCCCCAGTAATATTCACTAAATAACAGCCGTTTTTTGTAGTATTCATGCGATACCTTACCGCATATTGTTGAGTATAAATATTTGCACGCTGCGTACCATCTGAAAAAACTTTAAAACAAGCAGTATCACCTCCAAAACCTTCATTAATAGTTTCAGTGCCGACATCATAATACCCTGCATACTGAGAACTAGAAAAAGGATTTGTTGCCGATGGAGAAGATGGAGATGCTCCTCCCGGTGGTGCGGTACCTGTCCAATTATAAATATGACCTCTCCACGTATTAGTTCCTGCAGTTGTTTGATTATCTTCCGTATTTCCTATTGCGGTTTGAGTAACTGTTATTCCTGAACTTCCAACTGCACCGTTGTTAGCACAACCTACTGCTGACAAAACAACTTTTATCTGACCTGAAAGTGTACATGGCCAATCAGTTATTGTAGTACCACTTGCGCCCGTTGCGGAAGTAGCAGGTGTCACACTAGCATCATTTGATGCATCCAAAATGGTTAAATTCTCATTGAACCCAGCAAATGCATTATTAACTGAGAACGTATATTTAAATCCTTTAATCACATTTATTAAAGCGTACTGACCTGCATTCGCATTTGGAGTTGTATATGTCACTCCATTATCGATACAAAAAGTTTGAGTACCACCAGCTTGTGTTGTTGGTATAATAGTTGAATTAGTTACTATTGTCGCCGTTCTATTCGTAGAAATTGCACTTGTACACCCACTAGATTGCAATTGAGTTATCGTAATAGTAGTACTACCACTATTAGCCAACGCAGTTGTGGTAAATGTACCTGTTCCTGCTGTTGTTACAGTCATAGTAGCTGTATTGCCGGTAACAGCATTAGGTGCACTAAGATTATATGTTACCGTATAAGTTCCTACAGGAAGATTGGCAACTGTTGTATTAGTCAACGTTACTGATGCAGTAGAACCAGTACAAATTGGAGTTGTAACCGCAGTGCTAGAAAGACTATATGTTGGACATGCCCAACTAACTACTACTTTACCACTGAAACCATCACCGCCTTTATAGTTATTATTGTTAGAATTCATACGAGCGCCACCGCCACCACCACCCAATTCTGTTGCACTTGTACCATCGCCACTGCCAGCACTTCTCCCTGGAGCTCCCTTTCCCCCTCCAGTTACAGCGGCTACTCCAGCCAAAGTACCATTCGATCCGTTCGAAGCTGTACCAGCACTCCCGCCACCGCCACCGCCATTGCCTCCATTACCACTTTGTCCTGTCCCCCCTGTATATGAACCCCCTACACCTCCATTACCACCATTACCAGTATCGTCTCCTGAATTTCCTTCCCTACCACCATTTCCACCAGCAGCAGTAACGGTTAAAAAAGTGGATGCAGTCCCCGGATTACCATTACCAAGTCCTAAACTTGAATCATTAGAAGTCACTCCAGTACCTCCCGCTCCTACAGTAATAGCAACAATCTGACCAGGAGTAACACTTACAGCGGTATTCTTAGTATAACCGCCGCCGCCACCACCGCCGCCTGTTCTATTTTCCGAATTAGTTCCATTAGTTCCCCCACCAGCTCCACCACCACCCCAACATTCAACTGTCAGAGTTGTTACTCCAGCAGGAACGGTAAAATTTTGTGTCGCTCCAGTGTAATTAAATGTCTGTGTAGTTTGCCCAAAACTAATGGCTTGCAACAATATCAATAACAAAAACGTAAATAGTAATTTTAATCTCATATAATTGGGGGAATTATTTAATACAATAGAAGCCTAATTTCTTAAGCAAAATAATTCATAACTGAAACTCCATACAGATTTCAGCTACGAATTCTAGCTATGATTTAGGAAAATAATGAAGCTAGCACAAATACAAAAGATTTACTGACTCTTTTTCTGTGCTCTTCTGTTTGATTGAGTGATCAAACACAAACATTGTTTCTGAGAAAATACAATGATATTTTTTTGGCTTATTCTTCTGGGGGGAAAAAAAAGCAATAGCAGGTAAAGTTTTATTCATACACTTTTTTAGGTATTGAGGGGGTGAAAGGTTATTTATTTTAAAATTCAAAAGACTGTCTACCTATATTTTACAGATTGAACAGTTCTCATTTGTATTATCTTTTATCTATTCTAAACAAATCATTCTTAATAGGATACAAAACTAAACATTAAAAAAATACCAGCAATACTATTTTCTAAAAAATTACATAAGAATTGTTATGCCAAATTAAAAGCATAAAAAAGCCTCATCTTGCATACACAAAATGAGGCTAATAGAAAATTTTTCTTGTTATTGGCTACAAAACAACTTTATTGGTTGACCATTTTCCGTTTTTAAGCTGTGTCTTGATAATTAATATCTGCGTTGCTGCATTTAAGCCCGAAATCACAAACTCATTGGTATTGATATTGTTTTTTTCAAACAATTGTTTGTGCCCCGTACTATAAATATATACCCCCAAAATAGAATCTTCTTTGGAGTAAACCGTTACTTCACTGTTGTTTACAGCAACATATACCGTATTTCCTTTTCCGCCATACATTTTTTCATCTGTTATAACTAAGGCTGGAATTGGTTCAGATGTCACTGGCACGGTTACTTCTGGTTCAGTACTGATTGGGGCTGGAATTTCGGGAACAGTCACAACTGGCTCGATTACTTCAGGTTCTTTTACAACTGGCACTGGAATTTCCGGAACATCGGTTACTTCGGGAGCAGTTACTACTGAATCTGGAATTTCTGGAATTATTACCACTGGAGTATCTACCACAGGTTCAGTTACAACTGGCGCGGGGATTTCAGGAACTGAAACTATTGGATCTTTTGTCATTGGTTCAGTTACCGCTGGCTCAGGTGTCTCAGGAACTGCAACTATTGGATCAGTAATCACAGGATCAGTAACCACTGTCACTGGTGCTTCAGGAACTGAAACGACTGGATCGGTATTTACTGGTTCTATTGCATCTGGGGCTGGGGACTCTGGCAATAAAATTTCTTGATCGGTCACCTCGGTCACAAGTTCATCAGGAACACTAGGTGTTACTGGAGTATTGTCTATATATAGTAATACAAAGCGGTCATTAAATCTGCCTTCTGCTGTTGTAAAACTATAAGCCCCATTTTTCAGATTATGAATAGCACCAGTAGTCAGGTCTTTCAGAAAAATATCCTGTGGTGTAGACAGAAAAAGGCCATCCACATGGTCTATGCTAATTTGAAATTCTCCTGCCACAGATGTTCTATAACCTAATGGAACTTCGTCTGTAGTTACAAAGGGCAGCCCTCTGCCTTGGATAGTGAGATTTTTGCCAAGATTAATACTGTAGAAATCCACATATGGATTTGAGTCAATACTGACACCATCAAATAGTTTATCCAAACCATTTGTTGCACCATAAACATAACCAACCAATATCTGCTTAAATGCACCGCCAGCATTTGTCAGATTCAACCATATTCTATTTTTCTCTGTTGCAAAAGCCTTGTCTGAGTGTGCTGGATTTCTAAATGCAGTATAAGCAGATTCTATGCCCCTAGCCTTTAAATCATCAGCTAGAGCATTGCCTTTTATCTCTTTTCCCAATGTAGTTTGTGAAATCAAAAAACCACTAATTAAAAGTAAAATTGTTTTCATAGGGGATAGGTATTAAGTTTATTTTCAGTGTCTGATTGAGTAAAATAAATGAATTCGCTGTTTTATTAAAAACTTACATTTTTTAACTATATCAAATCTAATAAATAAATTTAAAAAAAATAGAAGAAAAGCATATTTAATCGATGAAATACACTTCTATTTTATTATTATAATATTTAGACTACAATAATATAATTACAAACCAGCCCAAAAGGTGTTCATTGATCTATTATCTACCTACAAAATGAACCTTTGGAAAATGTTTTTAAAATATTAAAAAATCAGCTGTTTGAAAGATTACTTATTTTGAAAAAAGTATTTTTGCCTTAATCGAAATTTACTCATAATGAAAGAAGTCTATTCCCTCAAAGAAGCCATTCAAAAAATAGAACATTATTGTGCCTATCAGGAGCGCTGTCATGAAGAAGTGGTTTCTAAATTATGGAGCATGAAACTGAATTCGGCAGAAATAGACGAAGTCATTGTTCATCTTATCCAGGAAAATTTCCTTAATGAGTCACGGTTTGCCTGCAGTTTTGCCCGAGGAAAGCACCGCATCAAACATTGGGGAAAAATCAGGATTACCAATGAACTGAAAATGCGCCATATCAATCAGACCCTGATTAACATTGCGTTAAAAGAAATTTCACCAGAAGAATACTTTGCCACATTTGAAAATCTGGCCGAAAGACAATGGAATTCCATCACGGAAAAAAATATACTTAAAAAGCGGAAAAAATTTTGTGATTATATGCTCCGCCGAGGTTTCGAAAGCAATTTGATTTACGATAAGGTGAAGGAACTAGAAGGGAGTGATCTGTAAACAGTTATAAGTTTTCAGGCAAATAAATATGTTAGACATGTTTTATCCATAACTAAATAGATAACAGTACACTTACCGCATTCCCTCCAAAACCTACAGCATTAACCAAAACCTTGCGAATTTGTTTTCTTGGTTTTTGCGCTTCCGCAAAAGGAACTCCGACGAATTGATTGTGCTGCATCATCAAAATTGCCATTTCAACACTCAAAATCCCTGATGCCCCAAAAGTGTGTCCAATTTTCCACTTATTAGTGGTAAGCATTGGCAAATGTGATCCAAAAACTTTCTGAATAGCTTTATATTCAGTCAAATCACCAGCTTTTGTTCCTGGAGCGTGCATCACGATAGCATCCACTTCGGACAAATCAATATCTAACAAAGCCATTTTCATTGACTTCTGAAAACAAACCGCTTCGGCAGAAATCGAAATATTATGTTCCAAAATTTCGGTAGCATAACCAATTCCTTCGATAAAAGCTAAAGCATTTTCACGTTTACCTATTTCCAGGCAGCAGACTCCTGCACCTTCGCCCAAAATCATTCCGTTCTGAGTTTTTCCTAAATCAAACGCTCTATTGGGGAACTCTTCTTCACTGTTTGAGTAAATTTTCAAAGCCCTCATCTGGCCAATGGTGAAATCGGTTAAAGGCGCTTCACTGCCACCCACCAAAAATTTATGGGCCATTCCTGAACGCAGCCAAGCCACACCATTAAGCATTGCATGCAAAGCGGTAGAACAGGTAATCGAATGTGAAATTTCGGGTCCTGAACTCTGTAAATCATGTGCAATCCAAGAAGAAATATTCCCTAACGTTGTTGTTGGCGAAGCCAAAGTCTGTGCTTTGCCAGTTTCTAAATACTCCCGATAATGTTTCTCGAACAAATCTGTTGCACCTCGAGAAGAACCAATATTAATACCAAAATCATCTCCCGAAATCCAGCCAGCATTTTCTATAGCTTTCCTAGAAGCTGCCATCGCATACAAAACCGATTTATCCAGCGATCTGTATTTAATATCCGATTGTTTTAAGCTTTCAATGATAGCTTTTGAATCTTCATCCAATCGAGCAGCCAGGGTTTGTTTATGATCTAAAAAATGACTCGTAAAGCAGTGTTTGGTATTTTGGTAATTTTCCCAAATTGTCTTCGGGTCATTGCCTAGTGGAGAAATAGATGCTATAGCGGTTATGGAGATTGTTTGTGACAAGACTATTTTTTTTGAGTACGAATTTTACAAATTAACACAAATTCAGATTTCTTAAACTCCATGAATCAAAAAATAATTCGTGTTAATTCGTGTTGATTTTATTTCGATGCAAATTTAAACTATTTCCAATGCCTTTTCAACCACATCATACACTTTTTGCAATTGCGCATCGGTAATTACATAAGGAGGCAAAATGTAAACAATATTCCCAACAGGACGAAGGATTATACCATTTGCAATAAAAAAATCATAAAGTCTATTGCGTAATGTTCCATAATAACTCGCCGAGGTTTCTGTTTTTATTTCCAATGCAAAAATAACACCCAGCACTCTTGTCGTTGTAACCATCGGGTGATTTTCAATTCTTTTTTGAAAAACCAAATGACTATTGTTGATTCGGATTAAATTCTGCTGCATTTCCTCCTTTTCCAATAAATCCAAACTCGCCAGAGCAGCAGCGCAGCCTGTAGGATTCGCAGTAAAAGTATGTCCGTGAAATAACGCTTTATTGATATCTTCATCATAAAAAGCATCAAAAAGATCTTGAGTAAAAGTCGTAATTGCCATCGGGATTGTCCCTCCAGTCAATGCTTTGGATAGACACATCATATCAGGTTTTTCACTTAGGTAATCGCAAGCAAATCGTTTTCCAGTCTTTCCGAAACCTGTCATTACTTCATCGGCAATAGTGAGAATATTATTTATCTTGCAGATTTTGATTAATTCGTCCAATGCTTCAGATTCATACATCACCATTCCAGCCGCTCCCTGCACCAAAGGCTCAAATATGAATCCAGCGCAATTATTATTTTTTATGGCTTCTCTTAAAGCATCAAAACTTTCCTGCTCCCGGCCTTTCACCGGAACCGGAATCCGAACCACGTCAATAAACATCCCTTGAAATGCCTGAGTATAAAATGAAATCCCGCTGGCCGCCATCGCTGCAAAAGTGTCACCATGAAAGGCATTTTCAAAAGCAATAATTGTTGTCCTCTTTTGGCCTTTATTATAAAAATTCTGCAAAGCAACTTTGATAGCCACTTCAACCGATGTCGAACCATTATCCGAAAAAAACACTTTCTTTTGATTATCTGGCAAAATAGCCAAAAGTTTTTCGGCCAAAACAATGGCAGGCTCATGTGTAAATCCTCCAAACAAAACATGTTCAAGCGTGGTGAGCTGTTTGTAAATAGCATCAGCAATAAACTTATTGGAATGTCCATAAGGATTGACCCACCAAGAAGCTATAGCATCTACATACTCTTTATTGTTTTCGTCCCAAAGCAAAGCACCTTCACCTTTGGTTATTGCTATTGGAAGCGCCGCTGTTTTATGCTGTGTATAAGGATGCCAAAGATGTTGGCTATCTCTTTCAATTAAAGTCATTTGATAATAGAATATAGAAAATAGAGCATAGAAAAAAGATTATACACTGTATTTTTTTGACAAAGATAGGAAAGTCTATTCTCTTTATTCTATTTTCTATTTTCTCATAAATTCAGAAGTTCCTCTCGAAACCTCTCTGCATACTCCTTGATAACATTTTTGTCAAAATAAGGTTCCTGTTCAATTCGGCCGATGCATTTAAGACCTGTTTTATTCAAAATAATAGATTCCGTGGACTGATTTTCATCACCCGAAAAAATAATTCCTCCAATCGCTATTTTACGATTAAGCAATGATTCGACTGTAAGCAAAGTGTGATTGATACTTCCCAGATAATGTCTCGAAACCAATATCACTTTATAATCAGGCTGAATCAAATCTATAACACATTCAGTATCATTCAACGGAACAAAAACACCTCCAGCACCTTCTATAACAAGATGATTTTGGGTTTTCGGTTCTTTTATTTGTTTCAAATCGATTGTAACACCATCAATTTCAGCCGCAAGATGAGGGCTTGCTGGCGTGTTTAATGCGTAGGCATTTGCATGAAATTTTGATTTGGCATTAGAAACATAAGATTTAACCTTATGACTATCCGAATTGTCTAAATCACCTGCTTGTATTGGTTTCCAGTAGTCAGCTTCGAGAGCTTCGACAATAATAGCTGAGGCAACGGTCTTGCCTACATCGGTAGATATTCCTGTGATAAATAGTTTCATTTATTCTTTTATTTCGCAAATATTCCCAAATGTCTTCCATAAATTCTATTTCACAAAGTTACTCAACAACGTCAATACTTGTGTCATTTCTTCCTTGCTATTATAACTATGCAGACAAAACCGCAGCCGTTCCTGACCCTCAGCAACAGTCGGTGAAAGTATCGCTTTGACATCGAATCCATTTTCCTGAAGAGAATTTGCTATAGCTTTTACTTTTTCATTACCTGGAATAATAACACTCTGGATAGCCGATTTGCTTCTGATAAAAAGCGGATTTAAAGAAAGCATCCTTTTCACCTGATTAAAAAATATGATATTCTCCCGGAGCAATCCAAGTGTATTTTTATCTTTTTCCAAATGTTGGTATCCAACCAAAATAGTGGCTACCGAATGTGGAGAAAGTCCTGTAGTATAAATAAAACTTCGGGCAAAATTAACGAGATACGATTTTAATTTTTCCGAACCCAAAACAACAGCTCCATGACAACCCAAACCCTTGCCAAAAGTCATTATTCGGGCAAATATCTTATCCTGCAATTGCAAATGCTGAATCAGCCCCTCTCCTTTGTCTCCAAAAACTCCCAAAGCATGGGCTTCATCAACAACCAGATAAGCATTGAACTTTTCCGAAACAGTTATCAGTTCCTCCATATTAGGGCAATCGCCATCCATCGAAAAAACCGATTCGGTTGCGATATAAATAGTGGTCTTTGAATCCTGTTTTAGGAGCATTCGCTCCAAATCCTCAAAATCATTGTGCTTAAACTTATACGATTTTGCATTGCTCATTTGAATTCCATCACGAATAGAAGCATGGCACAATTCGTCATACAAAATCAGATCTCCCTTCTGGGGTACTGAGCTAAAAAAACCAACATTCGCATCATAACCCGAATTGAACAACAATGCCGATTCCGATTGATGAAATTGAGCTATATAACTTTCAGTTTCGGAATACAAAGCGTGATTACCAGAAATCAGCCGAGAACCGGTCGCACCATTGCTTTTTATATTATTATCCAATAAAAACTGATGAGTTTCATTGAAAATCACTTCCGATTTTGAAAAACCAATATAATCATTCGAAGAAAAATCAATTAAATCTTTAGGTACCGGAAGTACCCTAAGTGATTTATGCTGCTTTCTTATTTCGAGTTTGTCTGAAAGGCTTTGGGGAAAATTCATAAAACAAAGTTATAAAACCAATTGTATTTTTATTACAAAGCCAAGCAAGTTTTCAAAAAAACCTGTTAGGCCAGTTTGTATTATTCACCCATCTCTTCGGCCTTCTTCTTTTTCTCTGCAGCTCTTTTGGCCGCTTTTGCTTTTCCAATCGGAAGACCTGCAGTTATGTACAAAGAACGGTTAAACTGGTTAAGACTGTCCTCACCCTTTAAAAGCGGAACCAGACCATGATAATATTGCAAACCAAGGTTCATACCGTATTTCCCAGTTTTTAACCGATAACCTAAACCAAATGCCAAACCAGCATCAATAACATGAATTCTATCTCGTATATTATGTTTATATTCTAAATCGTCACCATTGTATCCTTGCGTGAATACATCATTGGCAGTAGACAGCAATCCCAATTGTGTACCCGCCTTGACATAAATATTATTATCAAATTTATATTTGATCATCAATGGCACATTGAAATAGTTAATTTTCCTGCTGACTGAGCCATCAGCAAAAGCCGCATCCAATTTAGCATCATTTAAACTATAAACCGGCAATTCATCGGCACCCATTGTTGACTTTACAATAACGCCTGTGTTGAAAATCCAGGAAGGGTTCTTCAAATTAAAATCAAAATAAAAACCTAAGTTAAAATCACTCCGATAATCAGCTCCAGTTTGATTTGTTATTGTCGAGAAATTGGCACCGCCCTCCAGACCAAATTCAATGTTGGGAGAATTTAATTTATCGCCAAAAATCAGTGACATTAAAACTTGAGAGTGTGCATTATGAAAACCAAAACATAATACAAGCAAGAACAGAATCTTTTTCATCGGTTACATTTGACAATTTTCATAATTATTTTTTAGAAGCAGCAAGATGGGGCATTTTAGCCATTATGATTTCCTGCTCTCCACTCTATCTTTTTCTTTTTAAAGGAAAAAGAAAAAGGATGCCGCTTCGATCAGGGCTAAAGATAAATATTTGGCTTTTGCGGGCATTTACAATTCAAGTGAAAGTCAGTTTAAAGACCAAAACGATATTGAAAACTAGTCATAACTTGTGTGCGTGTTCCCAAAAATCCGCATTCAGCACGTAACATAAAATGTCTGTTAAACTGGTATTGGCTACCCACAATAAAATTCCACATGTTTTTTTGCGCTTTTTCAAGCGAATACTGCACTGTTGACGCTTCAACAGTACTCAGTGCACCATCAATACCATTTAAAAGATTTCCTGCACTACCCAAAGCCTTATTAGCCGTTTCGTATTTTGCTTTATTGGACGGCTTAGCCTGATCAGCATTTGACAGTCCATTCCACCAAGCATCAACTTGCGATTGTTTTTGATCTACTTTGGCGAGTGCTCCATCTACTCTCGCCTGCGCTCCACTAGTATCTATCAAATCATCCAATGATAATGATCCATTGGTATCACTTTTAATATGCACTCTGAATGCCCCAGCCCAAAAAGCAATGTTGGTCTCAGGCTTATTAAACTTGAAAGTTTTTCCCAATCTAGGTCCAAATACAAAACTCATCGCAGGTTTCTCCAAGGCTGGTATATCTGTCCAGGCAACGTTCATATCAAGTGCCAGCCAGCCACCACCAACACCAATTGTAGGGGTTAATCCCAATCCAAATGTAGTGCCTTCAAAATTGGCTTTAGTTTTAAATGGCAAAATTTGCTCCCAATTATTATCAGCATCTGGAGCCCAAATTCCAGCATCAATCGACGTAGCCATTTTGGTTTTCCCCAAAATACCATACACATTCAAAAATGGAAACAGCCAGATATCAGGCCTCACATTGAGTGCATAACCAGATGCCTCTGCGTTATTAAAACGTACAATCTGATCCAAATTAACCATCGGGCCATTATTAAATCCTACTTCTAAATTCTGTATCGTCAATTCCGATTCCTGCCAGAAATAATTCACAGACATACCAGCTGAATAAGGTAATTGATATCCTTTTTTGGTAGCCTTATCTCCCCAGATAGGCAATGAATAAGGATAGTCCGCAACTTTAAGACTATCACGAAGTTCGATGTTTTTTTTTCCCACAACCTTATTAGTGTAAACTTGGGAATAACTAACGCTTAAGGTTAATAAAAACAGTAATAGTAAAGATTTATTATTTTTCATTTTCTAAAATTTGATATATCATGTACGCTTAAACTCACAAGGTAAAGTTAAAAAAAATCCCTCAAACATTCCAATTTCTTGCATTTAATTGATTTCATATCCACTAAATTAAATTGCAGCTTTTACTTAAAATTAAAAAAACTGTGTTGCTTTTCTAAATAACATTCAATCAAAAAAAATGCCCAACTTTCGTCAGGCATTTCTGTTTTGAATCCAAATTATCTTAGTCTGCTAAAACAATTACTTTATTATCTTTTAACTCAAGAGTACCAGAGTTAATTTCCAAAGTGTAATTATTATCACTCACTTTTATAAACAAACTTACTGTTTCTTCGTTTATTTCAAATTGCTGAGCTGTAGTAATATTAATTGTCCCTTTTTGCAGCAGTGAAACTATTGGCGCGTGGTTATTCAGCATTTGAAAACGGCCATCTACTCCAGGTACAGAGATAGAAGTGATTTCGCCTGAAAATAATTTCGCTTCTGGTGATACTATTTCTAAAATCATATTTTTTTAGTTAGTAGTTGATGGTTGATGGCTGGTGGTTGTTTTTAACAACTGACAACTGACAACTGACAACCAATTAAGCTTCTGCCAACATTTTTTCTCCAGCCTCGATAGCATCTTCGATAGTCCCTTTAAGGTTGAAAGCTGATTCTGGCAAGTGATCTAATTCACCGTCAATAATCATATTAAATCCTTTGATAGTATCTTTGATATCTACTAAAACTCCTTTTAACCCTGTAAATTGCTCAGCAACGTGGAAAGGCTGAGACAAGAAACGCTGAACACGTCTTGCTCTGGCAACGGCTAATTTATCATCTTCTGACAATTCCTCCATACCAAGGATAGCAATGATATCTTGTAATTGTTTGTATTTTTGAAGAATTTCTTTTACTCTTTGAGCGCAGTTATAATGATCATCACCAATAATATGCGGTGCTAAGATTCTTGAAGTAGAGTCCAATGGATCCACAGCAGGATAAATACCTAACTCAGCAATTTTACGAGACAATACAGTAGTAGCATCAAGGTGGGCAAACGTTGTTGCTGGCGCCGGGTCAGTTAAGTCATCCGCAGGCACATAAACCGCTTGTACAGATGTAATAGATCCTTTGTTTGTAGATGTAATACGCTCTTGCATCGCACCCATCTCAGTTGCCAATGTTGGCTGATAACCTACCGCAGATGGCATACGCCCTAAAAGAGCCGATACCTCAGAACCTGCCTGAGTAAAACGGAAGATATTGTCAACGAAGAACAATACATCTTTACCTTGATCAGATCCAGCTCCATCACGGAAATACTCAGCGATAGATAATCCAGAAAGTGCCACACGAGCACGAGCTCCTGGAGGCTCATTCATTTGTCCGAAAACGAAAGTAGCTTTAGACTCTCTCATTCCTTGCAAATCAACTTTGGATAAATCCCATCCTCCATTTTCCATAGAGTGCATGAAATCCTCACCGTATTTTATAATTCCTGACTCCAACATCTCACGAAGCAAGTCATTTCCTTCACGTGTTCTTTCACCTACTCCTGCGAATACTGAAAGTCCTCCGTGACCTTTTGCGATATTGTTAATCAACTCCTGAATCAATACTGTTTTACCTACTCCAGCACCACCAAACAATCCAATTTTACCTCCTTTTGCATAAGGTTCAATCAAATCGATTACTTTAATACCCGTAAATAAAACTTCAGAAGATGTAGATAAATCTTCGAATTTTGGCGCTTGCTTGTGAATTGGAGTTCCGTTCTCACCTGTTTTAGGCAATTCTGGCAAACCATCAATTGCATCACCGATTACGTTAAACAAACGTCCATAAACATCTGCTCCGATTGGCATTTGGATAGGATTTCCTGTTCCAACTACTTCATAACCTCTGCTCAAACCATCTGTTGAGTCCATCGAAATGGTACGAACTGTGTTTTCACCGATGTGGGATTGTACTTCTAGAACTAATAATGTTCCGTCTTTTTTAGTGATTTCTAATGAATCATAAATTTTTGGAAGTTCAACTTCTCCGTTGAAAACTACATCGACTACTGGTCCAATGATTTGGGCAACTTTTCCTATTACTTTTGACATTGCTTATGTATTTATTAAATAGCTATTTAGGTTTATGAAATACAGACCATCGAAACTCATCGAATGGATACTTTTTTCAGAGTGCAAAGATAATTTTTTAAAATATAAAATCAATATTTTTTTTTACAAAAAAAGCTAAAATTTTATGAGATTGATTATTAAGCGGTTTCAAACTATCAAATCCCCCCATTTAGTCTTAAAAATCAAAAAACCACCTCGTTATATACGGGTGGTTTCAAGCATCAATTAAAACTGGGCTTTATTTTATTGCTGCAGGAAAAAGCGTTTGATACTGAGCTAAATCAACAGTTCTCAAAGTTGATCCATACTTTGCATTGATGGCATTTATAAAAAGATTGGAAATATAAGCATATCCCCTAGGTGTAGGATGAACTCCATCCAGCGAAAAAGCACCTCCTGCTACATAAGAAGCCGTCATTTGGTAATTTCCAAAACGAACTCCTGTTGTTGAAGTCAATTGAGCCAAAGCTGATTTAGTATCAACAAATGCCAATCCTTTTGCTACGGCAATTGAGCTTATAGTCTGATTATAAGCATCAGTAGCCACTTTAACTTCCTCAACTTCGGACGCGATTAAAACATGTTTGTCTAAAAAAGGAAAAGTAACACCAAATTTATCAAGCGGCTCGGGATACCCAGTTGGCCCCGCTATAGCATCTTTGGAAGTTAATAATATCAAGTCTGCTTTTGTAGCTTGTCTTGCCTGCCCAAAGACCTGCCCATACACTGCTGCTTTAGCAGCGCCCAACATAGGGGTAAAAGCCGCGGTTAACTGAGCTGACAGGTTTGGCAATTTTTCATCTGATATCAATAATGGGTTTGGAACATCAACTGCTCCAGGCGTGGTGGCAGTAACTGCCAATAAATTAATTCTGTCTCCCGCATTAAAACCTGTTAACACTTGCTTTAATGGCCCATATAATTTAGCATTTAAATCAGCAATAGCCGCATTACCAGCCTCGACATTCCCTTTGCCTAGTGTCTTAGCAGAAAGAGGATTAAATGGTACTGTTGTGAAAAAAGGCAAATTTGTAATATAAGGCAAATTTGCAACAGCCCCCTTAGCTCCTTTTTCTGTTAATTTAGTCACCAATACATCATAGACATTGGCAAAGACATTAGGATCTGTAATATCATTTGAGCCATAAGAAGATGGATCCATATTTCCCGTCTGATTTATCCCAACACCTCCAGAGGTAGCAAAGCCCAAAACATCATTTCCTCCAATAAATAGAGAAAAGAAAGTTGGCGATTGCATCAAGGCATCTGTCAAAACCGTAGTATTTGCAGAAGTTGCAAAGCGGGCATAATACGGATTAGATTTCCCCAAAGCTATTCCAGCAACTGCTCCATAACCAGGCGCAAGCAAGTGATAACTTTTAGCACCAGGAATCCCTAAATTACTGAATGACCCAGTTAAATGATTGGCAACATCCGTAGTTGGTGTTCCTGGCATCGAAGCAATTTTGGGTGTTTTATCGGCATTAAAACCTAATATAACTTTTCTGGTATCAGCAATTATTACATTTCCACCCAACAGCAAACCTCCAAGGTTGTCTGCCATATATGGAGTGGTTACAGCTACACCGCCAGCAGCCATAAATTGCTGCCCCAAAATATTTACATATGAAGTTTCCTGACCCGCTTTAAAAAGCGCACCATCGCTATAACCCGCAGCAAAGGAATCTCCTAATGCCACATATTTTGCAAATGAAGCCGAACCAGAAGTCACAGGAACTTCTGCAGGCGCAGAATCATCATCGTTATTATTACATGCTACAAAGCTTAAAGAAACCAACAGCAGCCATTTGAAATTATTTATCATACTATATCTTTTAAGTTTTTGACTTGTCTTTTTTAATTTAAGGATTAATCGTCAATGAAGCAAACCATTGCTGACCAATTGCACCTGAACCAATTACCTGAATATAATCTTTACCGCCAATGTTAGTACCGCCTACTTTGAAAAGCAGTTTATATTGTGGAATTGCATAATTTACCTGTGCATCAAAAACAGTTGCTGATTCGATCATACCATCTCCAAAAGAAGATTGCCACAAATACTCGGAATTCCATCTGACATTGGTATTGAAACCAAAATTTTTAAACAGCCTTGTATTCCCTAAAGATGCTTTTACCCTGTGTTTTGGAGTATTAAAACCGGTTACAAATGCAGGATCTTCCGATTGATCAAAATCTAGTTGCGAATAATTATAATTCACCCCAACTTCAAAATCCTTGTAAACTTTCTTAGAAATTCCAGCACCAAAACCCAGCGAAGCAACATCGGCAGAAGTGTTGCTATATACTTGATAAATTCTTCTATCACCTCTAGCCAGCGCATATACAGAATTTAATTGATCTGCTGGATTGAATGCTGCATTTACATTTCCATAATAAACTCCTGCTACCCTTGAAGCACTTAAAAAATGATTGTATTTATTGTAATATCCATTAATATCTATAGAAAAATCATTGTTAATTATGGTTCTATAGCCTACTTCAAAAGCTTTCACTTCTTCGGGACGAACCAACTGGATATTTGCAGCTTTCAATAAAGCAATAGCAGCTGCCGTTTCAGTTGGATTTGTTGCCGCAGCATATGCAGCACCAAACTCCTGAACAGAAGCTAAAGTATAAGATTGATTGTAAGCATCATCACCATCCATTACAACTGTACTGCCCGCACCCGCTGCTTGACCCGCAGTACTCACCTTTAAAGTCTCAGAAAAACGAACTAAATTTTCCGGAGCGGAACCAATTAAGGCAAAAGGCCCCAAGTCTAACCCGATATACTGATCCTGAGTAGTTGGATTTCTAAAACCGGTTTGATATGATGCTCTAAAATTATGAGTTTTCTGAGCTCCAGCAGAATATACTACAGAAACTCTTGGCGATATATTTCCGTCAAAATTCTGGCTTTTATCATAACGGATGGAAGCAACTAATTTTAAACGATCCTCCAATAAAAGTTTTGAACCTTGAGTGTAAATTCCATATTCATTGTAACGGATTGGCCCATCATAATCGGTAAAAATAGACCCGCTTGAATTCATTTCATACTGACGTGCTGATCCACCAACTTGAATTTCTGCAAATTTGATTAATTCTTTAAAATTATAGTTTACATCAGAATTATATATTTTTGACTGATCAGTAAATTTAGCACCCTGAGTCAAATCAGGATTACTTTTTACACTATTTAATGCTGATACAAATTCTGGGCTGCCTGGCTCAAAACGAGCTCCCCTTGGCGCTGAAGGATTATTTGGATCAGTATTAGGCACCAAATTTAATCCAGGCGAAACATTGGTATCTGCAAAAGTTCTTGCATAGTTAGCAGCTTCGTTTGCATTAAGCCCCAATGCTGCTGACGATAATTGAAATGCTGTTCCATAATCTGTAAACCAGTTTGTATCTGATTTCGCCAGTCTTTGTACATTCCAGCCAGCAAAACGCATATCATAAGAATTTCCAGCATCTTCATTAGAACGATAAGCTCTTGCAAAAAAGTTTTTCCCTTTTACCTCGATTTTAGTCTGGCTCATAAAAAAATCATTCAAAGCATATCTATTAGCTCCTTGATAAATTGTATTTCCTAAACCTAGTTTATATTGAAGAATAATCTCTGTATCATTTGCCCACGGCTTAAAATGCATGGAGAAATCAGCTTTTACACTATTTACTTTATTATCGTTTAAGTCTTTTTCGCGGTATCCTGTCCTGCTGACCTGCCCAACATTATTGATAAAAAAGGTAACTTCATCACCATATGAATTCAAACCATCATAATTTTGATTGTTCCCATGACCGATAGAACCACCAGTAACACTTCGTCGATCATCAGCGATCCACTCAGTAGCTTTCATATAATTAAAATTAGCTTTAACGGCAAAATGTTTACTAAAAGCGGTAGCCGCCCTGATTCCCATATCAAAATAATCATTAGTACCGGCAACATCTTGAGAAGTCTGACCATATTTTACGTACGAACTGATTCCCTGATAAACAAATGGACTTTTACTGTTCATGAATAAAATTCCATTGAAGGCATTAGCACCGTACAAAGCAGAAGAAGCACCTGGCAGAAGCTCTACACTCGCCACATCTATATCAGATAGGCCAATCAAATTCCCCAATACAAAATTAAGTGCAGGTGATGAATTATCCATCCCATCTACTAATTGCATAAAACGGGTATTACCAACTGTAGCAAAACCTCTAGTATTAACAGTTTTGAATGAGATACTGCTCGTATTGAACTGCACTTCTTTTAAATTCTCTAATCCATCATAGAATGAGGGTGCAGTTGTAGTTTTTATCTGCTGAAGCCCCATTCTTTCAATAGCAACTGGCGACTGCAGAACCTTTTCCGGTGCTCTTGAAGCCGAGACAACAATTTCATTTAATTTAGTTTCTTCAGCATTTAATTTTATCGCAATTTTCTGGCTTAATGATCCTACATCAACACTGGAAGAGCTATACCCTACAGCAGTTATTTCAAGAGAAAATGGAGGTGTCAGTGTTGTTACTAAAACAAAAGATCCGTCATAATCCGTAATTGTCCCTTCCTTTACTCCCGCCACATTAATATTGGCTCCTGGTACAGGCTGATTTTTTTCATCTGTAACAACTCCTTTGATAGAATTTTGGGCAAAAGATATACTACAAAAGAACAATGCTAAAAAAAATAAATACAATCTCATAATTGGCTAAGTTTTCTTGATTAAGTACGCCAAATTACATATATTTTTTAATTATCAATAAAAAAAATAAAAAATTTTATTGTTATTACCAACAAAAAGGCAATATGTATAACAATATTGTATTTATGTAAATTACATAATTATTAATAAAATAATAAATTATTCGTATAAATTATTATGCATACATAATAATTTAATAGTTATATTAAATTTATGATAAAATTTACAACGTTTTCGTAAAACATAAAAACATAAAAAAAGCGAGAATAAATCTCGCTTATAAATTTATATTATATGTTTTTTTTCCTGTTACTCGACAGTTACTGACTTAGCCAAGTTTCGAGGCTGATCAACATTGCAGCCTCTTAAAACAGCAATATGGTATGATAAAAGCTGTAATGGTATTGTTGTAATAAGTGGCGATAAAGCGTCAGATGTTTCAGGTATTTCGATAACATAATCAGCTAATTCACGTACTTGCGTATCTCCTTTAGTCACGACAGCGATAATTTTACCGCTTCGCGATTTAATTTCTTGAATATTGCTAACAATTTTATCATAATGCCCCTGTTTTGGCGCAATTACAATAACAGGCATCAATTCATCAATTAATGCAATTGGACCATGTTTCATCTCTGCAGCAGGATATCCTTCGGCGTGTATATATGAAATCTCTTTAAGCTTTAAGGCTCCTTCGAGCGCTACAGGAAAATTATACCCACGTCCCAAGTACAAGCAATTTGGTGCATCTTTAAAAACCCCAGCAATTTCCAATGCCTTCGGATTCGTTTCCAACGCTTCTTTAACTTTTTCTGGAATGATTTCCAATTCCTGAAGATAAGTATGAAAATCAGATTGATTCAGAGTTCCTTTAGCCTTTGCTAAACGCAAAGCCAGCATTGTCAACACAGTAATCTGAGTAGTGAAAGCTTTTGTCGAAGCTACGCCGATTTCGGGACCAGCATGTGTATAAGCACCAGCATGAGATTCTCTAGAAATAGAAGAACCCACAACATTGCAGACACCAAAAACGAATGCTCCGTGATCTTTAGCTAATTTAATAGCAGCCATTGTATCAGCTGTTTCACCTGATTGTGATATCGCAATTACAACATCTTTACTATTAATAATTGGGTTTCTGTATCTAAATTCAGAAGCATATTCCACTTCAACAGGGATTCTGGCAAACTCTTCAATAACATATTCTGCTACTAACCCAGCATGCCAAGAAGTACCGCAAGCAACGATTATAATTCGGTCCGCATTAAGAAACTTTTCAATATTATCTTCAACACCTGCAAGCTGAACAATACCTTCATTAGCATGCAATCTTCCGCGATACGTATCTTTAATTACACTTGGCTGTTCGTAAATTTCTTTGAGCATGAAATGATCATAACCCCCTTTTTCAATCTGCTCCAAGTTCATTTGCAGTTCCTGAATATAAGGATCAACAATAGAGTCGTCCTTAATTTTTCGAACTTTCATTGTTTTATGTAATCTGATATTTGCCATTTCACCATCTTCGAGATACACTGCATTTGAAGTGTATTCAATAAATGGAGATGCATCAGAAGCAATAAAATACTCTCCTTCCCCTATTCCAATTGCCAAAGGACTCCCAAGCCTTGCCGCAACAATTTCATCAGGATTTTTTTTATCAAAAACAGCAATTGCATAAGCCCCTACTACTTGATTTAAAGCTACCTGAACTGCCTTGCCTAATTTCAATTTCTCCTTTTTCTGAACATCTTCTATAAGATTAATCAAAACCTCCGAATCAGTATCAGAAATAAAATTATAACCTCTTTTTATAAGCTCTACTTTTAAAGGTGCATAATTTTCGATAATTCCGTTATGGATTATAACTAAATCCCCTGAATTAGAAACATGCGGATGTGAATTTACATCATTTGGAACTCCATGTGTAGCCCAGCGTGTATGGCCAATACCAATAGAGCCATTTAGAGTAATTTCATTTTGAGCTTTAGTTTCAAGATCTGAAACTTTGCCCTTAGTTTTTGACAGTTTCAAAGACTCACCATCATACAGCATCACACCTGCACTGTCATATCCGCGGTACTCTAATCGCTTAAGTCCTTTTATTATAATAGGGTAAGCTTCTCTATGACCAATATATCCAACAATTCCACACATAGTTTATCTTAATTAGTTTTAGTATAATAGATTTCGAATTTTAATTTCTTTGCTTTGTCAATTTCTTCGACATTATTACCATACACAATAGCTCCTAACGGATTCATAACAGAAGCCATAGGCACTTTTAGAGGAATTCCGTTTTCATCTTTTAGCCAATAGAAAACATTTGACCTATTTATATCTTCTGTAACTACTAATCCAAGATTGACATTTTTAGAAGTTTTATTTTTAACAAGACTTCTAATGTGCTCCGTTATTCTAAATTTATAATAAGAACCCTTATAAGTTTCTGTGGCTGGCTTATAAACTATACCTCCAAAAACAAATTTATTATTTTTAGAATTAGACGCTACTGATATATCATTAGTATAATCTGCTAAAACTTTATTATTATCAAAATCATACAGATAAATTCTTTGAGGCACATAATTTCCCATCAAATCACTATTTAAATAAAAAGTTAATTCTGCCTGATTAATAAGACATTCGTTAGCTCTTAGATAATCCAACTTGTCAGGCACTTCATTTGGAGTACCGTTTACACCATTATCTCCAAATTTATCTTCTCCAAACAGCTTTACTATAGCCATTGAACCCTCTCCTCCTTTGAGGTATAAATCAGCATCTCCTTTTTCTTTATCTATATTAGCAGGATTCGTCGCATTTGTGTACTTAACATTCGGATTGCTTTGCGTTAATAAATTTACAGTATTAACTGTCGTTCCTGTAGTTCCAGTTAAATTCAATACAAATTTCTTTTCCTCTGTTGCTTCAGCAGTTTCTGTATAGGTAATTGTTATTGTTCCTTTTTTAAAATCAATCATTGCCAGATTTCCAGAACCATCGTTAGATTCTATATCAAAAAATAATCCTCTAAAATAGTTCTTAAAAGCAATATTATCAACCAAAGAACCAGCTGGCGCATTGAATATTTTTGCTTTAAAAAAAGCAGTATCCAAATTTAATTGCATGGCAGGTGCTGACCTTGTGATCGTTTCTTTACCGTCAACAGTTGTAGTTACTGAATTTTCAGCTGGGTTAAAAAAGAATGCAGTGTTTTCAGAAGGATTCGTACTATTATTCAAAGCCTGTCCAATTATATTTCCTTTAAAATCAACATACTGGTCACTAAAATATTTTTGTGGCTGAGTCAACTGATCTTCAGGATCCAAATCTCTCATAAAATAATTGGACTCATAAACACTGAGTTTCATTGTTGCCTTATCTGGACCATAAATTGAATCCAAAACATAAGTGCTGACCCCCGTTGAAGCATCTGTGGCAGTCTTAGTAGAAAAATAAGGAATTGACAACACAACACTTTTTATTTTTGGCTCTTTTGGCAATGTCTGATTAACAGACGCCATTACCAATTGCGTAACAAAAGTTGCTGTAGTCGTTCCAAAAGATGGATTATTATAGACTCCTAAAGCATTTACATTCAAATTGTTTGACTGAACAGGACCAATTTTTTGATTATATGCAACAACCGGAAATTCATCTTTTATTATACCAAAAGAATTATTACCAATAATTTCTTCACCAACAACACTAAATTCTTTGTCACAGGAATTAAAAAGAACAATAAATAAAAGAAATGGGATTATTTTAAAAACAGAATTTTTAAGCATACTTATTCGTAAAAGATTGATTTATAACAACATATTTTGATAGAATTCCGTATAAGCTACCGCAAATTCATCCTTAAATTTCAAAGGTAAAAAAGGTTTGTTTGAAGATTCTATAAATTTTGTTAAACTTGAAGAAAGGCTGTCTGAAGCAATGATAACAGCATCAGAATTGCGGACAGTGGTTTTCATAATATTCTCATAATTTGGCACTTCAAGCTCAGCAATAGCTTCATCAGGAATGCCATCAAAACGCACTTTATTAATCATTTCAGGATCCAATGTACCATCAAAAGACTGGCTATATACAGATGTAACTATCTTAGTATCCGAGAATAAAGCTTCGTTTTTATAAAAATGCTTCATGTATACAGGGAGCATTGCTGCCATCCAGCCATGAACATGAATTATATCTGGAACCCAGTTTAATTTTTTAACAGTTTCAACTACACCTTTGGCAAAAAAGATAGCTCGTTCATCATTATCAGCATACATTACTCCTTCTTCATCAGCAAATGTGGCTTTTCTCTTAAAATACTCTTCATTATCGATAAAATAAACTTGAATTCTTTCTTTTGGAATCGAAGCAACTTTAATAATTAGAGGCATATCCAAATCATTCACCACCAAATTCATTCCCGAAAGCCTGATTACCTCATGTAATTGATGTCTTCTCTCGTTAATATTTCCATATCTAGGCATAAAAATTCTAATTTGCCCTCCTTGATCATTAATCATTTTTGGTACGTCATAAGACATTAATGAAACCTCATTTTCAGCTAGATAAGGTACAACTTCAGATGATACATACAATATCCTCTTCTCTTTCATAATATAAATTGATTAATTATTGGCAATAAAAACCATGCAAAATTACAAAAATTTATGCAGTTATAGACTAAAATATTAAGTTTGCAACTAATTTAAACAAAACAGCCATGGAAATTTTCGATGGAAAAACAGCTTTAATGAATTATTTGAATTCAGTAAAGACCACAAATTCTTCAATTGGATTTGTCCCAACCATGGGTGCATTGCATGAAGGCCATCAATCGCTAATGAGACAATCCGTTCAGGAAAATGACATTACGGTTGTCAGCATATTTGTGAATCCTACACAATTTAATAATGCTGAAGATCTAGAAAAATACCCTCGCACATTAGATCAGGATGTGATCAGAATCTCTCAGATTGACCCAAATATAATTGTCTTTGCACCAACTGTAGATGATATGTATGAGGGAAAAACTTTGTCGCAATCATTTGATTTTGACGGATTAGAAAATAAAATGGAGGGCAAATTCAGGCCAGGCCATTTTGATGGAGTTGGAACAATTGTAAAGCTTTTATTTGAAATCGTAAAGCCTACACGTGCCTATTTTGGCGAAAAAGATTTCCAGCAGGTACAGATTGTAAAGAAAATGGTTAAAAAAAATCATTTGCCTGTAATTATAGTTATGTGCCCTATTTTGAGAGAAACCAACAACTTAGCTATGAGTTCTCGAAATGAACGCTTAACTTTGCAGCAGAGAAAAGAGGCTGGAATTATTTATAAAATATTAATAAATGCCAAGAACAAATTTATAAATCATAGCGCCCAGGAAACATCACAATGGGTTAAAAACGAGTTTACTAAAAATAAAGAATTCACTTTAGAGTACTTTGAAATTGCGGATGAAAACACTCTTTCGACCTGTATCAGAAAAAACAAAAACAAAAAATATAGAGCGTTTATTGCGGTATTTATCAATAATGTCCGTTTAATAGATACTATTTCTTTAAATTAAAATACCATGCAAATTCAAGTTGTTAAATCAAAAATTCATCGAGTAAAAGTCACAGGAGCCGACTTAAATTACATCGGGAGCATTACTATAGACGAAGCATTATTAGAAGCATCAAATATAATCGAGGGCGAAAAAGTATCAATCGTAAACATTAACAATGGAGAGCGTTTTGATACCTATGCTATTGTTGGAGAGAAAAATTCAGGAATAATTACCTTGAATGGCCCCGCAGCACGAAAAGTCCAAAAGGACGATATCATTATAATCATATCGTATGCAACATTAGACTTTGAGGAAGCAAAAACTTTCAAGCCATGGATTGTTTTTCCTAACGAAGAAGATAATTCCTTGACATAATAGACTGTCTATTTCATCGTTCTTCATACAATAAATAATTGTTTTATATTGCTGCTCTATTTACATAAATAAACAACCCCAAATTATATGAAACATTCATTAATAGCATTTCTTGTATTCTTTTCTATTTCCGGTTTTGCGCAGGTAAATACAGTGAGTTTTAACTCTGAAAAACTAAATGAGAAAAGAGAACTCTATGTCTCATTGCCTGCTTCATATGAAAAAAACACAGCAAAACACTACCCTTTGCTAATTATATTAGACGGTGATTATTTGACAAATCCTTTTACAGGAGCTTTGAATTATGGTTCTCATTGGGACGAACTCCCCGAAGTTATTGTAGTGGGAATCAGTCAAAACAAAAATAATCAAAGAGATTTAGATTGCGGAGTAGACCATATTACCGGAATGCCTGAGAAAAAAAGTGTAGCCTTTTTTGATTTTATTTCACTAGAGCTTATTCCAATGATTCAAAAAGAGTATAGAACTACTAATTTTAAAATCATAGCTGGCCACGGTATTACAGCATCTTATTTGAATTTCTTTTTATATCAAGAAAAACCGCTCTTCAATGCTTATATTTCGCTAAGTCCTGAATTGCCTGCTGAAATGGAAGATAAACTTCCAGAAATAATTGCCTCGTCTCAATTATCATCATTTTATTATCTATCCGTTTCCGAAGGAGATGAACCCAAAATGCAGCAAAGAATTAAAAAGCTTGATGAAAATTTTAATGCAAATAAAAGTCCAGAACTGAACTATAAATTTGAATATTTTCCTGAAACCTCTCATTATTCGATGGTTTTAAACTCAATTCCTACGGCATTGTATCAAATTTTCTCAGTTATACAGCCTATATCAGTACACGAGTATAACACAAAAATAGTTACTCTTAAAGAAGGCTATGTCGATTATCTGAAGAAGAAATACGATATTATAGAAAATTCATTCGGTATAAAAAACCCAATCAGAATCAATGATTTCAAAGCTATTGAAGCTGCAATTCTGGAAAACAAAGACTATAACGAGCTCGATGCTCTGGCTATTCTTGCAGACAAAAGTTATCCGAAAAGCATGCTAGGCGATTATGAACTTGCCATAATGTTCGAAAAGAAAGGCGACAATCCCAGAGCTGTACGTTATTATATGTCAGGATTTAACAAAGAAGAAATCGCTGATCTTACCAAAGATATGATGTTTGCCAAAGCCGAAGAATTGAAAAAGACTTTTGCTAAAAAACCTAAAATTAAAGGTAAAGTTGGACAGGATACATCAACAGAAGTGCAAGCAGATGCTCCAGCCTCTGAAACTCCTGCAACAGAAATTCCTGCCGAAGAACAAAAACAATAATAATGGCCAAAGTAAAAACAACCTTTTTTTGCCAGAATTGCGGTGCTCAATATGCTAAATGGCAAGGCCAGTGCAATTCCTGTAAAGAATGGAACACTATTGCTGAGGAAATTATTCAAAAACAGGAAAAATCAGCTTGGAAAAGCGAATCTTCCATAACTGGCAAAACACCAAAACCTTTGCTGATTAATGAAATTGACAGCGCAGAAGAAATCCGTTTAAACACTACCGACAATGAACTCAACAGGGTTTTGGGCGGAGGAATAGTACCTGGTTCTCTAATTCTTTTGGGAGGTGAGCCAGGCATCGGAAAAAGCACGCTGTTGTTACAGATTTCATTAAAACTGCCCTATAAAACGTTGTATGTTTCGGGAGAAGAAAGCCAGAAACAGATTAAGATGCGTGCCGAACGCATAACTCCAAACGGGGACAATTGCTACATTCTTACCGAAACCAAAACTCAGAATATCTTCAAGCAGATTGAAGCCATTCAGCCCGAAATTGTCATAATTGATTCCATCCAGACCTTACATACTGATTATATCGAATCTACAGCCGGAAGCATTTCGCAAATACGCGAAACCACGGCTGAACTAATAAAATTCGCAAAGGAAACTAACATTCCGGTAATTTTAATTGGCCACATCACAAAAGACGGAACTATTGCAGGACCAAAAATTCTGGAACACATGGTCGATACAGTGCTCCAATTTGAAGGCGACCGAAATCATGTTTACCGAATTCTGCGCTCGCTGAAAAACCGTTTTGGTTCAACTGCCGAAATTGGAATTTATGAAATGCTGGGAAGCGGCTTGCGCGAAGTTTCGAATCCTTCCGAAATATTGATTTCGCACAAAGACGAAGAATTATCGGGTACAGCCATCGCCACGACCCTCGAAGGCATGCGCCCGCTCATGATTGAAATACAGTCACTGGTAAGCACCGCAGTTTACGGAACACCACAGCGAAGCACCACAGGATATAATGCCAAAAGACTCAACATGATTTTGGCCGTTTTAGAAAAAAGAGCCGGTTTCAGGCTTGGTGCCAAAGATGTTTTTCTTAACGTAACAGGAGGAATTTCGGTAGACGATCCCGCCATCGATTTGGCCGTTGTCGCCGCCATTTTATCTTCCAATGAAGATATTCCTGTCGAAAAAGGTGTTTGCTTTGCAGGCGAGGTTGGCCTTTCTGGAGAAATAAGGCCTGTGAACCGTGTCGATCAGCGCATTCAGGAAGCAGAAAAACTAGGCTTTTCAACTATTTTTGTATCCAAATACAATAAAATAGCGCTAAAAAACACGAGTATTAAAATTCAATTAGTTGCAAAAATTGAAGATATAGCCAGCCAATTATTTGGGTAATTATCATTATTTTAAAAAAGAATTCTTTTCCATTCATAACATGAAAACTAACAAACAAAAGTTATTATTGGCTTCCAAAATAGTTGGCGTTGTCATTGCTGTACTCTTAATTGGTTTTCTAATTTTTAGAGACGAACTTTTAGACCAGGCTATCGACAAAGCTTCGACAACAATGAAACTGGAATACAATAGTGATTTCGCTATAAAAGAAGCTACATTTGATGGTGTTTCGGGAATAGAATTAAAAGAGATTACACTAGCGCCACACAATCTAGATACGATTTTTAAAATTCAGCGAATAAAGACCAGTGTCAATCTGTGGAAATTATTGATTGGAGATGTACAGCTTGGTACTCTTGAAATCAAAAACGGTTATGTTCAATTGACCAAAAAAGGAAAGATCAAAAACTTTGGAGCTTTCCTCAAAAGAGACAAAAACGAACCAAAATCAGATAAAAAAAGAGATTACGCTGAGTTTGCTTACCGAATCATCTCGAAAGTACTCAATTTAGTTCCAACGGATATGACATTGGAAAATTTAGTATTCAAACTCGATGATAATGGCAAAAAAGCAACAGTCAATTTCAAGAAACTAACATTATTTGAAACTAAACTGGAATCAGCAATTGAGGTCAAAACCAATACATTTGCACAAAGATGGAGAATTAACGGAATTGCCGACCCAAGGAATAAAAGAGGAGATCTGCGTTTCTTTAACATTGACACAGGAGCCATCAAAGTGCCTTATTTTGACGAACGCTATAATCTGAAAGCCAGTTTTGACTCTATTCGATTCAATATTCAAAACATCGATATGAGTGGTGGAGAATTGCACATTGATGGCTACAGTTCAATTGCGAACTTAAAAATGAATCATAAACGTATTGCTAATAAAGATGTTACAATCAAAAATGCACGTTTTGATTATCGTTTTCTTTTAGGTTCAGATTTTATTTCGATTGACAGCAGTTCTACGGTTCATTTTAATAAAATAAAATTCAAGCCTTATTTATCTTATAACACCGAAGAAGATACCGTTTATAAACTGAAAGTAGAGATTCCAAAAATGAAGGCGCAGGATTTTATAAGCTCGCTCCCAGATGGCTTATTTACCCATTTTCAAGGCATGGAAGCTACTGGGGAATTTGATTATAAATTGGACTTCATGTTTAACAAAAATAAACCGAATACTATTGTTTTCAAAAGCAATATCAATAAGCAAAACCTGAAAATAACCAAATACGGCAATATCGATCTGGGCAAATTAAACGGAGAATTCACTTATAGAGCAGTTGATAACGGCGTACTGCAGCGCCCTGTTTTTGTTGGCGCAAGCAATCCGTATTACACTCCTTTGGACCAGATTTCCCCTTATCTTCAAAAATGTGTTTTAACTTCGGAAGATCCTTCGTTCATGTCGCATCGAGGCTTTATAAACGAAGCCTTCAAACAGTCAATTCTTAAAAACATCCGTACCAAAAAATTCTCGCGCGGAGCTAGCACCATTAGTATGCAGCTGGTTAAAAATGTTTTCCTTACGCGCGAAAAAACTTTATCCCGAAAACTGGAAGAAATCCTTTTGGTTTACATTATAGAAAATAACCGAATTACCAGCAAACAGCGTATGCTTGAGGTGTATTTCAATATTATTGAATGGGGACCAAATGTATATGGAATTGGTGAAGCCGCCGAATTCTATTTCCAAAAAAAACCGGCCGATTTAAATGTTCAGGAATGTTTATACTTGGCAACGATTATCCCAAAACCAAAGAAATTCATGTGGCAGTTTGATCAGGAAGGCCTTCAAAAATCGTACGCCGTCAAACATCAGACTTTCTTGAGAAATTTAATGTTCCGACGTGGTTTATTAGTTCCTGAAGACACGATTGGCTTGTCACCAAATGTAACGCTTACAGGACGCGCTCATTCGTTATTGAATATCAAGATAAAAGATACAACTGTTGCTGATTCCTTGAAAGTAATAGAAGAGTTTGATTTTTAATTATAAGTCTTCTCAAATACTAACAGGTTGAAAAACCTGTTAGAAACAAAGAATGTTCAAAAGAATTGAGTAAGGTAATATTCACATGATTTTCGCACAATATTGTCATTCCGAGGAACGAGGAATCTCAGCAAGTAATTCCGCAATCAAAATCTCCAATCTTTGTCGAACTTCTAACGGAGATTTCTCGTTCCTCGGAATGACAAACTTTACGGGTAATATGTTGTCAAAATAGATAACTTTTGTAATCTTTCCGAACTCTTGTGGCTAAAAATCCTGTTAGGGATTCTACTTAAAATTCCTCAAAAAATCCTCCTTATAAGTCGGCGAAACCTCAATTTCAGTGGCATCGTTCAGCGTAATAATACCGCCTTTATTATACGATTTCACACAATTCAGATTGATGATATGGGATTTGTGGACACGGATAAAAGGCAAAGGCAGAATTTCGGAAAAATGTTTTAAAAAACGACACGCCATCTTTTTATTTCCGTTATGAAGATACAAATCGGTGAAATTGCCGTTACCGCGAAGCCGAACAATTTCTTCCATTTTTACCACTTCAAAACCTTCCAATGTGGGCAGAATTACCTGCTGTTTTTCTGGTTTGGATTCTTTAAAATTTTCAACGATGATTTTATTTCTATTAAAAATTTCCTGATTTAGGATTTGATGGTGCACTTTGTTTACCGCTACAATCAGCTCTTCAATACTGATGGGTTTGAGTAAATAATAAGCAGCACTTTGGTTCAAAGCCTTCAGCGAATATTCCGAAAAAGCGGTTACAAAAATGGTTTCAAAATGCAGATCTTTACAAGCCTCCAGTACATCAAAAGCATTCCCGAAAGGCATTTCGACATCCAGAAAAACCAATTGTGGCTGTAATTCATGCAGCAGCGGAACGGCTTCTTTTATGTTTTGGGCTTCGCCAATGACCTCCACCAGCGGGCAGTATTTACCCAAATAATTTTTGAGCACTTCACGCGCGGTCAACTCATCTTCTACAATTACGCTTTTTATCTTCTGAAAATTCATCCTATTTTATCAATTAATGGACTGCTAATTTCGACAATCGTTCCTCTTTCCGGTAATGTTTTTTCAAAAATCCGAAAAGAAATATGCTGTTTGTACAGTTCATTAAGCAAGCTGATGCGCTCTTTGGTATTGCTCATTCCGCGCGATTCATGTACTTTTTGATTGGCCGTTTTCAGCTCCTGACTTTTGGACAGACCAATACCGTTATCCTCAATCCTAATCACCACTTTTCCGTTGATTAATTCCACTTTTAGCAACAGCAGTCCTTTGGTGTCCAAATAACGCAAACCGTGCCAAATGGCGTTCTCCAAATGTGGCTGAATAACCATATTCGGAACCATCGTTCTTTCGGCATCTAGCTCGGGATCAACACTAATTTTAAAATCAAATTTATCCTGAAAACGCAAATGTTCCAACTCCAGATATTTTTTCAATTGCTCCAGTTCGTTATCCAGTGAAACAAAATCCTTGTTGGAATTCTCCATTGTATTTCGCATCAGCGTAGAATACGAAGTCAGGTATTTATTGGCTTCCAGCTCTTTATTTTCGGAAATAAACTGATTGACGCTATTAAGGCTGTTGAAAATAAAATGCGGATTCATTTCCCTGCGCAACGATTGCAGAGCGATTTCCTTATTCTTGGTTTTAATGGCAAAAAATGATTTTACAATCCATACAAAAAACAATAAAAGCAATCCAATCGAACCCAAAAGAAAATAATTAAAAGTGTTTTTTCTTGAAATCAATTCATCTTTCAGCGATTTTTCTTTTTCCAGCTGGCGAATTTTATCCTCACTCACCTGAAATGTTTTGGCATCAATCAAAGTCGTGTCCGAATGAATTAACTGATCGAAATTCTGAACAAATTGATCGTACAAAGCCAAACTTTCCTTATTGTTTCCTTTTTTATTGTAATACTGTGTCAATGCCGTCAAACTTGTTTTTGCTTCAGCCGAATTGCCTTTTTGCAATGCCAGAGCAAAGGCTTCCTTTAAGGCTTCAACAGCTTTGTTTGGTTCTTCCTTTTGAAAATAAAGACCCGAAAGCGACTGCAGTTGCTTGATTTGAGTAGTGAAATCCTGTTTGGTTTTGGCATCCGCCAAAAGCTTTTCGCTAATCCCGATCGCCTTATCAAACTGATTGTCCGAAGCGTAAACCTTTGCAATTTCATTGTTGATTTTGATGACCGTTGCCGGCTTCCCTTTTGCGTAAGCGATCGCTTGCTTGTAGCTTTCTATCGCAACTTCCTTGTTTTTTTGCTGAAGCGAATTTTCAGCCTTTTTCACATACGCATCCGAAACCTCTTCACTTTTTTTCTCCTTCTTAAGCAATTCAATATTCGAATTCACATAACTTTCCTGAGCCACAGGACTCGCAGACGATCGCAGACGGTTCGCATCATTAGTATTAATCTTTTCGAGACTTTTATCCTCGGCCATCGATCCTGCCACTTCATAATTACTAATCGCCGACTTATAATCCTTCTGTGATTCCTGCACCTTGGCAAGGCTTCTGGTGACGCGCGTTTTGTCATCTGTCAGCTTCAGCTTGGTATAACTTGCAACCGCTTTTTTAAAATATTCTTCTGCTCTGGGAAGATCATTTTTACTCAGAAACTCATTGCCCAACCGTTCATAATTCTGAGCAATTTCGTCCTCGTCATTTACTTCCAAAGACTTTTTCAAATCATTGCTCACTTTACGGATTTTTGAAACTGGCATCGCTTTCTTTTTGGATATAGAATCCTGTGCCATTGTTCCAAAAGGAAACAACAACAGGGCAAAAAAGAAGAAAAACAGAGTCGGTAAACGCATTTTTTAAAGTTTCTAAGTCTCTGAGATACTAAGTTACTAAGCTAATTATTTTTATTTGAAGCGGAAACATTTGGCATTCTTGCAAACATTGATCCCGCTTTCCGTTACAATCTCTTGTACTGAACCCCAGTACAAGAGGATTTCCACTGCAATCGGGGCTAAAGGGATAGATTAGGCTTTTTTGCCACAGATTAACACAGATTAAAAAGATTTAATTTGCAAGCACTTCAAAAATCTGTGCTAATCCTTTAATCTGTGGCTAATTTATCCATTGCCAATAATTACTGACATCATAAAAACATAGATTCTCACCAAATTTCAAAAGCCAAATTTTTCTCGCTAAGGCGCAAAGATGCAAAGTTTAGAGCCAGTTTCTTTGCGTCTCTGCGTCTTTGCGAGACTACATTTTAAATTCGTGCTAATTCGTGTAATTCGTGTTTACCTTTTCATTAAGTAACTTTCTAAAAATTTCCACTTTGTAAAGTAAAGTATTTTAAAATCCTTTCGCAACCCGTTTCACCAAGTCAAAAGCCCGTTTCACCATTTATCCCAAAAAGGAGTGTTTTTAGTTTCTAAGTTTGATCTGTAATCAACCCTTAAAAACTAGAAATTATGAAATCGACACTATTTATCTCCGCACTTTTGGCTACTACAATTTCGTTTGCAAGCTGTAACAATACGAATGCAAAACCCGTAGAAAAAACCAATACCGAAAAACCAAAAGGAGAAGACAACAACAAAATACAAGTCGCCCTTTTATTGGACACTTCCAACAGTATGGACGGATTGATCGACCAAGCCAAGTCGAGACTTTGGAATATCGTAAACACTTTGACAACCCTAAAGTATTCCGGCAAAACTCCTGATATCGAAATTGCGCTGTACGAATACGGCAACGACGGATTGGCACAGCAATCCAATTACATTCGTCAAGTAACGCCACTAACCACCGACTTGGACTTGATTTCCGAAAAATTATTTGCCCTAAGAACCAACGGAGGCAATGAATATTGCGGTGCGGTAATCCAAGATGCTACCAAAAAACTACAATGGGGTAAAGATAACAGTAATATGAAACTTATATATATTGCGGGAAACGAAGCTTTCAACCAAGGCGGAATAAACTACAAGGAAGCCATTAACGATGCAATGAAAAACGATATTTACGTGAATACTATCTTCTGCGGAAGCAGTTTAGAGGGCATCAACACTTTTTGGAAAGACGGAGCCGATTATGGCAAGGGAAAATACTTCAACATTGACTCTAATCAATCTATTCAATACGTATCAACGCCTTATGACGATCAAATATCAAAATGCAATGTAAAGATAAATTCGACCTATATCGGCTATGGATCTAAAGGCTCTTCCAAAAAGATGAATCAGGAAACACAAGACAAAAACGCACAGGGTGTATCATCAGCCAATTATGCGGAACGTGCTGTGAGTAAATCCAAAGCTGTATACAAAAACGAAAGCTGGGATTTGATTGACCGAGTAAAACAAGACCCAAAAGCGATTGCAAAAATTAAAAAAGAAGAATTACCAGCCGAACTTCAAAACAAATCCGAAGCTGAAGTACAAGAAATTATTACTCAAAAAACCAAGGAGAGAGAAGCAATTCAAAAAGAAATCGGTGAATTAGGCAAAAAACGCCAGCAATATATTGATGCTGAAGCCAAAAAAACGAAATCACAGGACGATTTGGGGAAAGCAATCAATACTTCTATAGTGGCTTTGGCAAAAGTGAAAGGCTACACGGTAGAAAAATAAACCTTACAAAGTATTCGTAATGGCCTCAAAACGATAATGGTTTCACACGGATTTTTTTAATGATGCTTATAAAATCTGTGTGAATCTGTGCAATCTGTGGCAAAAAAATTATAAAAAAATTGAGCAGAGACCCAACCTTTTTCAGCTTTTTGCCATCTATAGAGATATAATCTTAACTCACTACCTCATGAAAAAAATTTATTTCCTCTTTGCGTTATTGGTTTCAACTTTTGCTTTTGCACAAAAACCAATTTTCACGACTGCCAAAGTAAAAGCAGCAACGGTGTATTTTAATGCTGCAGAAATTTCGCAGACAGCCAATGTAAATCTGCCATTAGGCACAAGTGAGATTGTCATCAAAAATGTAGCCGTCGATTTAAATGAAAACTCGGTACAGATAGGCGCACCTGCGAGCCTAACAGTGCTTTCGGTTCAATTTACCAACGACTACGTTTCGGAATATGAAGTGGATTTAAAATCTCCGGCTTTAAAAAAAGTGAAAGACAGTATCGTTTTGGTGCAGAAAGAACTTTTAAAAGTGGGCAATACCAAAAATTCGGAAACCAAAACATTGGCATTATTAGACAGAAATCAGCAGGTTTCAGGAGTGAATTCGGGTTTGAATGTATTGGAACTAATGAAAATGGTCGATTATTACAAAGCCAAACAAATCGAAATCGCCAATACGATAAATTCATTAGCCGAAAAAGAGCAAAAACTTAATGAAACTCTTCAAAGGCTGAACAACAAACTCGAAGTAGATACAAGCAAAGAAGAAAAAACCTCATCAGGAAAACTGATTGTTCAGGTGATGAATAATCTGGCTGGAGCCGTTCCATTGGATATTACTTATTTGTCGAATAGCGCTTCGTGGACTCCCTTCTACGATTTACGCATCGAAAGTGTAACCGCACCAATCAATATGATGTATAAAGCGCAGGTTATTCAAAACACCGGAATCGATTGGAAAAAAGTAAAACTGACTTTATCAAGCGGTGTTCCCAATCAAAATAATCAGGCTCCTTTACTAAATTCATGGTTTTTAACTTACAGACCAACTGACAACAGATTACAAGAAGTAGTTGTGATGGGTTATGGTGCTAAGAAAAAAGGAATTACAAATCAATTGCAGGGAAGAGTTGCAGGAGTTCAGATTACCAAGGAAGAAATGAATGCACAACCGATAATGATGGCTGAATCTTCTGTCTCTGACTTCACAACAGTTTCTGAAAACCAATTGAATATTTCTTTTGACATTGACATTCCTTATGATATTTTATCCAATGGAAAAGTACACAGCGTTTCATTAAAAGAAATTAAACTTCCGGCATCTTATAAATTTTATGCTGTACCAAAAGCAGAAAAAGACGCTTTTTTAATGGCTCAGATTGCTGATTACAGCAAATACAATCTGCTGAGAGGAGAAGCCAATATCATTTTTGAAGGCATGTATGTGGGCAAAACTTTCATCGAACCAAATCAAACCAGCGATACGTTGAGTTTAAGCATGGGACGTGATAAAAAAGTAAGTATCAAAAGAGAAAAAGTAGTTGACCAGTCGGGTACCAAACTTTTATCTTCTAAAAAAGAACAGACTTTCACATTTGATATTACCGTTAGAAACAACAAAAAAGAAGCGATTGAAATGTTATTAAAAGACCAATATCCATTGAGTTCTAACAAAGACATTGAAATAGAATTACTGCAGAGTGATCGTGCTAAAGTAAATCCAGATTCAGGAATCCTCACTTGGCAACTGCAGATGAAACCAAATGAAACCAAGAAAATCAGGATCAGTTACAAGGTACGGTATCCAAAGGATGAAGTTATAGAGAATTTGTAAATTTAGCCCTGTCAGATTGATTTTTGACAGGGTTATTATTTTTTAGATTATTAAATTTCAATTATTTAACATAATTCATTTCAAAAGTAAAATTTAAATATCGAAATTATTAATAGCAATTAAACTAAAGTAATATTTTTACAAATCAAACAGAAATTAAACACAATGCAAATAGGAATAATCGGATTAGGAAAAATGGGGTTCAATCTAGCCCTGAATTTAAAAAGAAACAATTATGAAGTTGTTGCTCAGGATGTCAACACAGATTTTGTTTCTAAAATTGGCGATGAAGGAATTGAAACAGCTTATTCAATAGAAGAATTATGCAGCAAATTAAATAACCGAAAAGTAATTTGGCTGATGGTTCCTGCCGGCGAAATTGTAGATGCCGTTATTGATTCATTAGTGCCTCATTTGACAAAAAATGATATTATTATTGATGGCGGCAATTCAAATTATAATGATTCCAAACATCGTTATTCAAAATTGAAAGAACACGGTATTGATTTTCTGGATTGCGGAACTTCGGGAGGAACTTCTGGAGCGCTTAATGGTGCCTGCACAATGATAGGCGGTGATGCCGAAGTATTTGAATATGTATCCCAAGTCTTCAAAGATATTTCGGTCGAAAACGGATCTCTTTATACGGGAGCGGCCGGAAGCGGACATTTTACTAAAATGGTTCACAACGGAATCGAATACGGTATGATGCAGTCTATTGCAGAAGGATTTGAGGTTTTTGAGCATTCCGAATTTGATATTGATTTTCATAAAACAGCCAAACTGTTCAATCATGGTTCAGTTGTGCGCAGCTGGCTGATGGAACTGACCGAAAATGCTTTTTCTAAAGATGCCAAACTGGACGGAATCAAAGGAATTATGCATTCATCCGGTGAAGGCAAATGGACATTGGAAACTGCTTTGGATTTAGGTGTTCCAACTCCCGTAATAGCTCTTTCTATTATGATGCGCTACCGTTCTCAAATGTCGGATACCTTTTCTGGAAAAGTTGTGGCAGCCCTTCGAAATGAATTTGGAGGCCATGCAGTTGAGAAAAATGAGTAATTATAATTTTTAATACGGCTAATGTCAATTGAATATATACTCCTAATAAAATTATAATTCATGTCCTTACTGATTCTGATTGCAAGTATTCTGCTATTATTATATTTAATCTCCGGCGCAAAGCTTAACGCTTTTATAGCCCTAACAATCACCGCATTTTTTGCGGGAATTTTAAAAGGCATGCCTTTCGCAGAATTAATAAATTCGTTTCAGCAGGGTATTGGCAGTACGCTGGGATCTTTAATTTTAATCATTGCGCTTGGCGTTATCTTAGGAAATCTGCTTTCAGACAGCGGCGCAGCACAGCGGATAAGTTCGGTGATGATTGGCTCTTTTGGCATTAAGCACATCAAATGGGCTATGGTAATTACTGGATTTTCTGTTGGAATTTCAATGTTTTACAATGCAGGTTTTATTATTTTGATTCCAATGGTTTTTGCAGTAGCCAAAAGCACCAAGCAATCTATAATTTATTTGGGAATTGCAATGGCATCGGCACTTTCGATAACTCACGGATTTTTGCCCCCGCATCCCGGACCTACGGCAATTGCCGTTATTTTCAAAGCTAATATTGGAAAAACACTTCTGTACGGATTAATAGTTGCTATACCCTCGCTTCTTGCCGCTGGAATTGTTTTTCCAGAGTTCATAAAAAAAATCAATGCCTTTCCTCCAAAAGGATTATTTGAAAGCAGCACATTTACAGAAGCTGAAATGCCTTCTTTCAAGATCAGCATTGTAACTGCGCTGGTTCCAGTATTTTTAATGGCAGCAGCAACATTCAGCGAATTGTTTTTAGCAGAAGAAAATTCACTGCGTTCCATTATAATTTTTATTGGAAACCCAACTGTTTCAATGCTGCTTGCTATTCTTTTTGCAGTGTTTACATTAGGTATTTTTCGCGGAAGAAAAATGCAGGACATTATGGACAAGTCCGGTGCTGCATTAAGCGCCGCCACAATGATAATCTTGATAATTGCTGCCGGCGGTGCTTTTAAACAAGTGCTTATAGACAGCGGAATAGGAACAGATTTGAGCACATTTTTCGAAAAATCATCCCTCTCTCCGCTGGTTTTAGGATGGCTCATCGCTACAATAATCCGAATAGCTTTGGGATCAGCCACTGTTGCGGGATTAACCGCAGCTGGAATTGTACAGCCTTTAGTTGTGGCATCTGGCGTAAGTCCTGAATTAATGGTGCTTTCGATAGGCGCAGGAAGTTTAATGTGTTCTCATGTCAATGATACAGGGTTCTGGATGTTCAAAGAGTATTTTGGCATCAGCGTTTCCGACACGTTTAAAACCTGGACAATCATGGAAACAATTATTGGAATTATGGGATTAATTGGCGTATTGATACTGAATATATGGATCAAATAAAATCACTTTTTATCGGCATTGACATTGGAACTACAGCTACAAAGGCGGTATGTTTTGACCTGCATGGAAATGTAATTAATCAGATTTCGCATTCATATCCAATGTATCATCCAAAACCCGATTGGAGCGTACAAAAACCGCAGGAGATTTTAGATACTGTTTTAGAATGCATCAAAAAAATTACCAAAGATATCCAGCCGCAATTTATAAGTTTCAGTTCGGCGATGCAGAGCATTATTGCAGTTGATGAAACTGGAAAACCGCTAACAGATGCTGTTTTATGGGCAGATAACAGAGCAGGCGAAATAGCCGAAAAAATTAAAAACTCCGAAAAAGGAAAGCTTTTTTATCAGAAAACAGGAATCCCGATTCATCCTTTTTCGCCCATGACCAAAATAGCATGGTTCGAAGAATCTGATTCTGAAACTTTTTCCAAAACCTATAAATTCATCAGTGTTAAAGAATATATCTGGCATCATCTTACAGGCGAATATGCCACAGATACTTCCATGGCTTCGGGCACAGGATTATTGAATATCCATACGCTGCAATGGGATGACGAAATTCTCGAATTTTTAAAAATAAAACCAGAACAGCTGTCTGCAGTTTGTGAGGTGACACATGAATGCAAAGGAGTTTTGGATAATTTCCTGTACGTAATTGGCGGAGGCGATGGCGCTCTGGCAAATTTGGGAACGGGAGCAATGAATAAGGGATTTATGGCATTGACAATTGGTACCAGCGGAGCAGTCCGCCTGCCGATAGATCAGCCTTTTCTCGACCCTCAAATGCGTACACAGTGCTATCATCTCAAAGAAAACCAATACCTAACCTTGGGTGCTGTAAATAATGGAGCAATAGTTTTACAGTGGCTAAAAGAGACAATTCTGAAAACGACTGCTTCGTATGAAACACTTTTTGAAGAAGCCTCAGCAATTCCAGCAGGTTCCGAAGGTCTGCTTTTTGTACCTTATTTATTGGGAGAAAGAGCGCCAATCTGGGATGCCTCTGCACAAGGAACTCTTTTAGGAATGCAGATTACGCATACACAGGCACATTTGGTCAGAGCTACTCTGGAAGGCATTTTATTTGGCTTATTTCAAATTACAGAAATTCTATTGCCCGATCCCGAAAAAAGAAAAGCAACAACCGTTATGGCCAGTGGGGGCTTTGGGAAAAGCGAATTCTGGCTCCAGATTGTAGCCGATATTTTTCAGATGAAAGTACAAACCTCACAAACTATCGAAGGTTCTGCTTGGGGTGCTGTTTTAATAGGCCTGGACGCATTAAATATTCCTGCAGAAAGCCATAACAAAACAGGAAAAACCTTTTCCCCAAATCCAGCAAATAAAGAAATCTACAATAATTCCTTTGCTAAATTCAAGAAAGTATATGCTGCATTGAAAGTATTATAAAAATTCATGTCCCTGCAGTGTCATTTTCGGAATCTCCCACGTATCATGCCTAAACCTGTCTAGTTTGTCCTTCCTGACAATATTGTGTAAACCTGTCGGATTTATTATTATTTCTTATTCTGGAAACGCTGTAAGAGGTTTGGACTCTTACAGGGTTGCTTACTAAAATCTGATATTATTTTACGGCGCCGGATCAGGAATAACAGCCTGCACTGCATTAATTTCGTCAAAAATTTCTTTAGACAATACAACATCAATTGTACCAATATTTTCTTTGAGCTGTTCCATTGTTGTAGCACCAATAATTGAACTGGTCACAAAAGGCTGGTGCAATACAAAGGCCTGAGCTAATTGTGTTAATGTCAATCCGTGTTTATGGGCAATTTTCTGGTATAATTTAGTCGCTTCTGTAGATTGAGCACTGCTGTATCTTGCATATTGCGGAAACAAAGTCAATCTCGCATTGGGATGACTTTCGCCTGTCAAAAATTTTCCTGACAAAACACCAAAAGCCAATGGCGAATACGCCAATAATCCCACATTTTCACGAAGACAAACCTCAGCAGAAGCATTTTCAAAAAGGCGGTTCAGCAAAGAATATGGATTTTGAATGGTTTTAATTCTTGGCAGATTATTGTATTTGCTTTCTTCCAGAAAACGCATCATTCCCCAGGGATTTTCATTAGAAACTCCAACATGCTTTATTTTTCCCGCTTTTATCAATCCGTCCAATGTTTCCAAGACTTCGTGAAAATTATCTTCCCAGGCATCGTCCTGCATTTTAAGCCCCCGCTGTCCAAAACAATTCGTTTTTCGTTCCGGCCAATGCAGCTGATAAATATCCAGATAATCAGTTTGAAGACGCTGCAGACTTTTATCCAAAGCATATTGTATACTTGCCGGCGAGAAATCAAGTTTTTCGCGCATATAGCCAAAAAGAGGATTCGGCCCTGCAATTTTGGATGCCAAAACAATTTCTTCTCTTTTTCCTGTTTTCTTAAGCCAAGTACCAATAATTCTCTCGGTGCTACCGTAGGTTTCTTCACGGCTTGGGATTGAATACATCTCGGCTGTATCAAAAAAATTGACTCCTTTCTCGAGCGCATACTCCATTTGGGCATGTCCTTCGGCTTCGGTGTTTTGCTGTCCGAAGGTCATTGTGCCTAGACATATTTTACTGACTTTTATATCGGTATTTGGTAAAGTGGTGTATTTCATTTTTTTTAAGTGGCTAAGTTTCTGAGAAACTAAGTTGCTAAGTTTTATTCAGAGCAAAGATAAAAATTAGTTATTCGGATTCCTTTTGGAATTAGCTATTTTTTAGCACGCAGATTTTGCAGATAAAGCAGATTTTAATTCTAACAAATAACTTTTGCCGATTTAAGATATTGATTACGGTTACAAAAAAAGGTTCAACGTTTTCACGCGAACCCTTTTTATCTTAGTAACTTAGTGATTTAGAATCTAAGCAACTTCCTCCTAAAACTCATTAAGCATTTTTGAAATTTCATCCAGTTTTGGAGTCAGGATAATTTCGATTCTGCGGTTTTTAGATTTTCCTTCGGCCGTTGTATTGCTTGCCAATGGCGAATATTCGCTTCTTCCAGCTGCAGTAAGATTTTGTTTGTTTACTTTTTTGTTTTCACCCAAAATAGCCACAATTGCTGTTGCTCTTTTGGTAGAAAGATCCCAGTTGTCTGCAATTGGCCCTGAACCTTCATAAGGATCATTATCAGTATGTCCTTCAATCAGTACTGAAATATCCGGGTTATCGCCCAATACCTTCCCTACCTCAACAACTGCTTTTTTACCTTCGGCACCAACTGCCCAGCTTCCTGAATTGAAAAGCAGTTTGTTTTCCATGGAAACATATACTTTTCCGTTTTTCTGTTCCACCGTTAGACCTTTGCCTTCAAAACCGTTCAATGCTTTTGAAAGTGTTTCTTTCAATTTTTTCATGCTGGCTTCTTTGGCTGCGATAAGATCTTCCAGTTCCTTCAAACGCTGGCTGCTGGCATTCAATTTTTCCTGCTCATCTGCCAGAGCTTTTGCTTTAGCATCTAATTGAGCCAATAGATCACGGTTCTTTTTCATGTTAGCCTCCAATGATTCATTGCTGTTTTTTTCAAGAGCGGCATAAGAATCCTGCATCACTTTCATTTTGTTTTTTGCAGCCTCTAAATCAGCCTGAACTTTGGCTAGATTGGAATTTACATCATCCAGATTCTTTTTCAAAGCTTCTTTTTCGGATTCCAGTTGTTTTTTGGAAGCTAAAAGAGCTGCGTTTTCATCAGAAATGGCTCGGTTTTCTCTTTTTAGATTGGCAAATTGGTTCTCAAGATCATTGTAGATTTTCTTAGAAACACAAGAAGTACTCAATGCGAGAATTAAAAGTCCAATGGAAATTCTTTTTATCATTTTTCTTAAATTTTATTATTTATTGTAGTATTTGAGGTCAAAAATTCTTGTAACATGGAACGCCCTAGCCCAGATAGCATTAGAAATAAGCTGGTGTTCGGTTCATAAGATTACTTCCTTAGCTTTTATTTTCATAGGTATTCAGTGAACTCCGTTTGCAGCGGATAGCTGGATTTGCTCCTAAAAATTTTCATTTTTTTATTTTAAATTGTCATTGCAATTGACATTGAATTTTTTTCTATTCAATTTCAACCAGAACAGGACAATGGTCAGAATGCATCGCATCCGGCAGTATAACGGCTCTTTTGAGTTTATGCTTTAATGAATCACTGACCAAATTATAATCGATACGCCAGCCTTTGTTATTCCCACGTGCTCCCGCGCGGTAACTCCACCACGAATATTGATGCGGTTCACTGTTGAAATGACGGAAACTATCCACAAATCCGGATTTCATGAATTTATCAAGCCAGGCTCTTTCTTCGGGTAAAAAACCAGAAACATTTTTATTACGGATCGGGTCATGAATGTCAATCGCCTCATGGCAGATATTGTAATCCCCGCAAATAATCAGATTAGGGATAGTGCTTTTGAGGGTATCTATGTAATTTTGAAAATCATCCATGTACATGAATTTGTGGCTCAAGCGATCCATATTGGTTCCCGATGGCAGATATAAACTCATAACGGAACAATCATCAAAATCGGCACGAAGATTCCTGCCTTCAAAATCCATGTGCTGGATTCCTGTTCCGTATACGACACTATTGGGTTTTATTTTAGAAAGAATTGCCACACCGCTGTAGCCTTTTTTGGTTGCAGGATAATAATATTGATAAGGATAACCTGCAGCGGTAATATCGGAAACGGGAATCTGCTCTTCGGTAGCTTTTATTTCCTGCAGACAGATAACATCGGGGCTGGCCTGTTGCAGCCATTCTATAAATCCTTTGGTAATTGCAGCACGAATTCCGTTTACGTTGTATGAGATTATCTTCATTTGTATAAATTTGTTTTTTTACTGTGGAATCCAAAAGTAGTAAAAAGCAGAAAGATTGATTCAAAAAAAAACATAAAAAAATGGAGTATTTTGCTATCTTTGCTTCTTGCTCAAAAAAGAAAAATAAATGGGTTTAGTTACCGCGAAAGAAGTTGCAAAAGCAATAAATACGGATAAGTACGGGGTTTTCGGTACCTTTTCGGGTTGGCTGCTGATGAAAATTTTGAAGATTTCTACATTAAACAAAATATACGACCGCAACAAACATCTGAAAGAGGTTCCATTCCTGAATGCTATTCTGGACGAGTTCCAGATTAAATTTGAAATTCCGGAAGAAGATTTTAAACGCTTACCGAAAGACGGTGCCTACATTACCATATCCAATCATCCGCTTGGAGGAATTGACGGTATTCTGCTGCTGAAACTGCTGCTTGAAAAAGAGCCAAACTTTAAAATCATTGCCAATTTTTTACTGCACCGCATTGACCCGATGAAGCCATACATCATGCCGGTAAATCCTTTTGAAAATCACAAAGACGCCAAATCCAGCGTGGTAGGAATTAAGGAAACACTGAGGCATCTAAGAGACGGAAAACCATTGGGCATGTTCCCGGCAGGTGAGGTTTCGACCTACAAAGACGGAAAATTAGTAGTTGATAAAGCCTGGGAAGAAGGTGCTATAAAAGTAATCCGAAAGGCACAGGTTCCTGTAGTACCTATTTATTTTCATGCCAAAAACAGCCGGTTATTTTATTTTTTATCAAAAATCAATCCAACACTCCGAACGGCTAAACTTCCATCTGAACTGCTTACCCAAAAAGACCGCATTATCAAGGTGCGTGTTGGCAAACCAATTTCAGTTGCAGAACAGAATGAATACGAATCCATTGAAGACTATACGGAATTCCTGAGAAAGAAAACCTATATGCTGGCGAATCCGTTTGAAAAAGAATCCAAACTTTTACAGACACCATCGCTTAAAATAACAAAAAGCCCCAAGGAAATAGTTACTGCCAGTGATCAGAATAAAATTGAAGCTGAAGTAAAAAATCTGCGTAAAAAAGACTGCCGTTTACTGCAGAGCAAAAATTACGAAGTGTTTTTTACAGATGCCAAATCGATACCGCATATACTGCATGAAATTGGCCGTTTACGTGAAATTACCTTTAGAGAAGTAGGTGAAGGAACTAACGAGTCCATTGACATTGACAAATACGACCAATATTACCATCACATGTTTTTGTGGGATGACGAAACCAAAAAAATTGCTGGTGCCTACCGCATGGGATTGGGTTCTGAAATTTACCCAAAATATGGTATTGAAGGCTTTTACCTTAATGATTTATTTCGATTTGAACCCGAATTAAATGATTTAATGCTGAGTTCGATTGAAATGGGACGTGCTTTCATCGTGAAAGAATACCAGCAGAAGCCTATGCCTTTGTTTCTGCTTTGGAAAGGGATTATTCATACCACTCTGCGTTATCCAGAACATAAATATTTAATTGGCGGCGTGAGTATCAGCAATCAGTTTTCTGATTTTTCAAAATCGTTAATGATTGAATTCATGAAGTCTAATTATTACGATCCATATATTGCACAATATGTACATCCGAAAAAAGCATATAAAGTAAAACTTAAAGACGCTGACAAAGACTTTATTTTAGATGAAGCTGAAGCCGATTTGAATAAATTTGACAAAATAATCGACGAATTAGAACCCGGAAATCTGCGTTTGCCTGTTTTGATTAAAAAATACATCAAACAGAATGCAAGAGTAATTGCTTTTAATGTTGATCCATTATTCAATAACGCTATAGATGGATTAATGTACATTAGAATAGCCGATATTCCCGAAAGCACCATGAAACCTGTTATGGAAGAGTTTCAAGCCGAATTGGAACGAAAATTGAGTGACAAGGAAGAATAATACTTCGTCCAAAGAAAGGAGCATTAAATAAGACTAAGCTCAGATTTAAAGCAAAAAAAGCGGTTATCGATAGCGGGAAATTTGACGGCTACGCCACCGAAAACAACTCAGGACAAAAAAATTAAATGTGCATAAACTCATATTTAAACACGAATTCCACGAATTAACACAAATTCAATCTGTGCTGATTCGTGGAATCTGTGTTTGAAATTTTGTATTAAGCAGTATTTATTTCACTCTCAAACTATCTTTCACAACGGTCAAACTATCCTTTACTACTGGTTTCACTGGATCTGGAATAACTGCAGGAACAGCCGCTTTTGGAGTTCGTCTTATTTTCTGAGTAATTACAACTGCATCATTCAATACAAAAGGTGTTGGCATCATCCAGTCTTGTCTTGCACTCATGTTAAATAAGGGGTTAGTCATCAAATCAAAAGAACTTTCCATTACATTCATGTTCAAAACAGTAGCTCTGTTAATGGTAAACTGCATCACTAGCGGTTCATTATTCACGACATAATAACTCAATAATTTTTTGCCATTTCTTTCCAGTTCAGTTCCCTTTTGTCCTAAAGCAGTCACGCCATTGGCCTTAAAGTTGAAGAATCTCATAATCTCATCAGCAAAAATATCATAGCGGTTTACCTTTCTGTTTGGAGTGATTTTTATTTTCAAATACCTTTTGAAGCCTATAACACTATCCGTTAAAAAAGTAATTGCAGGCTTAACGATTGGTTTGGCTTCAGTCTCGGAGGCATAGGTAAACTCCGAATTGTATTTGCTAAACAATTTTAAATCATTCAGGGTTCTGGCACTTTTCGGGTTTTCGCCCAGATAGGTTTTTGTCCAGGAATCTAAATTTGTATCATAAGTTGTCCAATATGCCCTGTTTTTATCGGCATTATAAAGATATACTAAGCTATTAGATTTCGCTTTGCCTGACTCATATCCTGATTGGTATTGCGCTTTCGCAAAAAACAGAACAGCAACTAAAAAGAACAGTAAAGACCAGCTCCCTTTTTTACGGAAATCTCCCAAGAGAGGCAACAGAATTGCAAAGGTTAAAACAGTCAGAATTGCACTGCCAAACAATACTTTCAGACCTAAACCAATAGGAAACATCTCAATAAACGGAGCAATAATAAGCAACGCAGGAATGGCGCAAATCAGATTTACAATCCAATTGGATTTTTGGCTAAAAATAAAAACAGCAAAAGACAGCAATCCAAAAAACACAGGAATAATCAAGAAACCTGCGCCCGGCAAACTGTTCGCCAGAAAACCATTCAGTACAATCCAGAAGATAAGCGGAATCACATAATGATTCATAATCACTTTTCGTGCCGAAGCTATCTGATAAAAGAAAAAACAGATTGAAACGCTAAGCAATACAAAGGCAGTAATATAATCCTGTCCGTTGTACGTAAATCCATTAAGCAGATCATTGTACTGCGGATTCAGCCACAGTAATCCTTGCCAGCCATAATAGGTAATCAATCCTGTAACAATTAAAGCTCCCAAAAACGGAAAGAAACCTTTCAGGATATCTTTCAGCTTCAAAATACGTTTTACCTTGCCAATGAAAACCAACAGAATAAGCACTCCCACAGCAATAAGCGTCATTGGCAACACCCAGTCAAAAGGATAACTGATAAATGCAAACGGAATCGTGAAATACACATAATCTTTCTCGGCAACCGTGCTTTCCAGATTCGCATTGGCAAAATGATTTAGCAGCGGCATCAAGTATGAACCCTGATGTTTCAAAGAGTTTTTGTCCAGATGCGCTACATCATCCTGTTGTGTATGATAGTTATAATGCCCGTCGATAAAAGCAAAATTAAACCCCTGAATATTCCCTTGCTCCCTAAAAACCGTCAAGTCGGTATCATTCGGAAGCATTTTGTAAATGCTGTACATTAACGAATTCGAAACTGGATAGGCAGCGCCGGCTTTGGCAAATTCCTTGACCAAGCCTGCATTTCCTTTGTTGGTTTCCATCAGCATATAACTCGGTCCCGAAGAACCACGTGCTTCAAAATTAATAACCAGTCCCACTTCCTTTGCCCATTGATGCTGGGTTACAAAAAGCGAGGCACCATTCAGTCCCAATTCTTCGGCATCTGTAAAAAGAATGATAATGTCGTTTGCATTTTTAGTTTTGGCATTCAAAAAAGCACGAACTCCTTCCAAAATTGTGGCAACGCCCGAAGCATCGTCGCTCGCTCCATGTGAAAATGAATGTGGTGCACTGTCATAATGCGAAAGCAATAGCAAAGCCTTACCCTTTGCGCTTCCTTTAATACGGCACATAATGTTTTTGGATTTTACCAGATTCCCCCAATCACTCAGCGTAAAACCCTCTTGAAAAGCAGGTTCTAATCCCAGTTTCTGTAATTCTTTAAAAATATAATGAGCGACAGCCTCGTGGTTTTGAGTACCCACATAATGCGGTTCCTTGGTCATTGCCGCAACATGTTCCAAAGCCCGGCTAGTCGAAAACTCCGTTACTTTTTCCTCTTCGTTTTCCGACCAGGACGGTGTTAGAAAAGCAAACAAAAAGGCCAAAACACCAATAATGAGAGCAACAATAATAAGCGAAGAGTAATTTTTTTTCATATTTGGGGTATTAAATATCTTTTTTAACAAGCATATAATAATCATTTTCCAAAACCATATAACCTTGGTCGTATAGAAAATAGTAGGTATTCCCGGACTTGGTATTCAAAACATTGGTAAAAAACTCAAAATCAAAACCCTTGCTCATCAGCTTGGCCCGGGTCGTCTTGGATTTTCCCTCCACATTCAGCTCTGACAAAATTCGGTAATTTTTGCGCAATTTGTTATTGATATTGCGCATATAATTCGTACTGTCCTTATTTATTTTGTTGTTATAAGCATTTCGGCATCCGTCACTGCAGAATTTTTTGTCTTCACGGCCCACAATAGCATCACCACATTCAAGGCAGGTTTTCATATTTTCGTCATTTTTACATTCAACATTCGTTCATTTTGGTGCCCAGCATTAGTCTTTTAGTTGATCTTTCCACAATATTGTCATTCCAACGGAGGAGGACACGAGCGAAAGCGAACTGGCGGAGCAATCTCATCAAGTGGTTAGGCAATCTTATTTAAATAAACTTTTTTCACTTAACGTTCTACAATATCAGATTTATTAAATCCCCATATACAAAACCAATTTTCGATTAAACCTTTTGCCTAAATTCGTCTTAACTGTTGGGAGCTGTTTTTTTTATTTATTCCGATTTTAAAATTATTTTTTTTATTTCAGTTCCAAAATAATAACTTAATTCTATTTTTTCATTCATTTGGTTTTCCAATACGATTAAACTTAAATTGTTTTTTGGAAAATATAAGTTCATTGAAGCAAACCCGTCGCCTAAACCCGTATGTCCAATATACTTTGTTTTGTCATTTTCGCAAATTCTTATTCCGTATCCATAGCCAGCTTTCTCTTTCCCAAAAACATCGTGTTGGGCAAATACAGTTGAAGTAGTCATTAATTTATAGGTTTCAGGTTTTAATATTTTGCCTTGATGAAGATTATCATTCCATATTAATAAATCTTTTGCTGTTGTAATTATTCCGTCAGCTGGAATGCTTTCATCTTTTATTTGTGTTGAATTAACAACTTCAAATGAATTTTCTTTGTTTATGTGTCCAAATACAACTTTTTGTGTTTTTTCTTTTGAATATGCCCAAGTGTTTTTCATTTTCAATTTTTTAAACAATTCGTTAGCCATTTCTGCATAAGTTCTTTTTGATGAAAACTCTATTATTTTTCCCAACAGGATATTTGATAAGTTCCCATACTTAAAATCTGTTCCTGGCTTAAATAACAAAGGCTTTTCTATATCTGAAATTCCGTGAGTATGATTTAATAATTGATGTACCGTTACAGAATCAGTCCAAGTTTGTGTTAAATCTGGTAAATATCTCCTAATTGACGATTGTAAATCAATCTTTCCTTTTTCTGCTTCTTTCAAAATTAAAACGGCAGTTATTTGTTTGCTGTTTGACATTATTTCAAATTGGTCATCAATATTCAATAATGTTTTCTTTTCAAAATTTGCAAAACCGTATGCTTTGGAATATATAGTTTTACCATTTTGGCCGATTAAAATTACTCCATTAAATTGTCGAATATTAGTTGTTTTGATTAAGCTGTCAATTTTTATAAAATTTTCATTGGTTTTTTGTGCAAACAAATTACAATTTGTAAGCAAAATCAAAAAAGATGCTAAGTAAGTAATTCTAAATATTGTCTTCATTTCAATTTATTTTTTGCCTTCTGTCATTCAAAAAGCATACAACGTTCCCTTGCTACAAGAGGTTTGGGGTTAAATTAAGCCTTATTTTCGGATTTGCCTAAACTTCCCAAATACAAGACCATTTTTAAATTAAGCCAAATGCCCAAATCTATTGTAGCAAGTGTTATGCCTTCGGTTTTTTCTTCAGTTTATTTGTCTATATAGAATAATTCAGCATTCTCTATTATTTCATTTTTATTAGTTTGAAAAAGTACATTTTCACTTTTATTTTCTTTGTCGATGTAAATCTTACCGACCTTAAATTCTCCACTGATTTCAATATCGGCAAACTTGTTTTTATCGAGCTTTATTATACCGTCTTTTTTTATATAACTTCCATAATGATGAATTCTTCCGCCCCAACTTCCGCTTCTAATTATGTAATTTCCATTTTCTTTTAAGTCAATGATTAGCCCATTTCCAACTGCGTGGATATATGTTTTAGATTTCTCCAGGTTTTCATAATAAATGTATAAACCTAATGTCGAAAAAATAGTAAATACAGCGATTAAAGTCGGAATTAAACTTTTTGTTTTTTTGTTATTGTTGAATTCTAACAAATTTTCAGATATTACTTTAGATACTAAAATTATTTCTAAAATCCCCAAAATGATATAGAAAAAGACAGCGAAAATATTATCTACTTGATATGATTTGTAAAGAATAAACATAAATAAACCGCCAACAATTATGAGTTGAATTATTCTTTTAGTCTGATTTTTTTCTTTCAATTTTAAGTTTTGGTTTTCGTTCGCTAAACTGAGGCATAACTCCCAAATATAAACAAAAATTTCCATTTACAAACGGTTACAAATAGTTACAACCGAAAGTAAACAGTTAGCAACCGAATATTTTTTGGAGACTGTCGCATCTTTGCCCTGTCGAAATGAACAAAGACAATAACAATGTCAAATTTCAATTTCAATAAAAAAATATAAGCCTAACATTTAAATTTTACACGCCATGAAAAACAAAGTTCAATTAATCGGAAATGCAGGAAATGATCCAGTAATCAAATCTTTTGAGGGAGGAAAAAAATTAGCCAATTTGACCATCGCTACTAACGAATTTTACAAAAACGACAAAGGCGAACGAGTAGAACAAACCGAGTGGCATACCGTAGTCGCTTGGGGAAAAACCGCCGAGATTATCGAGAAATTCGTAACCAAAGGCAAACAGATCGCTATTGACGGCAAACTTACCCACCGAAGCTACGAAGACAAAAACGGTGAGAAACGCTATATAACTGAGGTTGTCGTAAACGAAATTATGCTGCTGAAATAGTAATTTGAATTATGAATTTCAAATTACGAATGGATTTACTCAAAAAAAGTGTCCGCAATGCGGGTACTTTTTTTACTACCCAATCAAAGTCATTGCGAGGAGTTGCGAGGAACGAAGCAAAGCAAACTCACTAACAAGATGATATGCTAAATGTAATTGCTTCGTTCCTCGCAATAACATAACTAAAAAATTACAGAAATGATGAAACCCGGTTTTATTTATATCATAACTAATAAATATCAAACAGTAGTTTATACTGGCGTCACTTCAAATCTTCCGCAAAGGATTTTAGAACACAAGGAAAAAAAATATCTAAATTCATTTTCTGCTCGTTATAATGTGAATATATTAGTTTATTACGAGCAATTTCAATGGATTGGTGATGCAATAGCGAGAGAAAAACAAATAAAAGCAGGTTCAAGAGAAACAAAAAATGAACTGATTCGTTCTTTAAACCCTACATGGAAAGATTTATTTGATGATATTCAAAAATTATGATTGAGTGGTAATTTTTCTATTCTCCTTACAACCCAATCAAAGTCATTGAGGAACGAAGCCATCACACTAACAAGAACACAACGGGAGCAACGCAGCGTGATGACTTCGTTCCAATGACATACTTAAAACTGCCCTTTATACAATATCGCTTGTTCTATATGTGCCAAATGATGATTGCAATGCCAGGCATAAACACCAATTATTTCATCTAAGCAAGAGGTCTTGTTATTTGCGGGATGTGTAAATTGGCGTTTTAGTTCCTTTTCTCCAAAAGATTTCAAAAGCAAGACCCAACGAGCATGTAATCCTTCAATAATTTGAATAGATGGAAAAATGATATCTGAATTACCATCGGCAAGTTCTGCCCATCTGTCTTCTTCATACGGTTTAATAGTAGGTACATCTTCGGTTAAAGCCAGTTTAAATCGTATAAAACTATTCATGTGACTGTCGGCACAGTGATGAACGACTTGTTTTATACACCATCCATTTGGTCGGTAAATCCAATTCAATTGCTCTATAGAAAGATTCTCGGTTAGTAGCTTTATTTTTCGAGGGAAATTTTCAATAGCTGTTATCCAGGTTTCTAAATCATTTTGTGATATAGTATCAGGTTTTTGAAATTCTCCAATCGGGAATCTTAGTTTTTCTAGGTTAAAAGTGTTTTCCATTATATTTTAGTTATTCTTGTAATTTCGTATAAATCAGTTCTCCGGTCTTTCAGAATTCGGGCGCTTCCGTGTTCGTGCAGTTCTTTCAGCAAATCCAGATCTACATCTACAATAAGGATCATTTCGGTATTCGGTGTTGCTTCGGCTTTTATTCCAGTACTTGGAAAAGCAAAATCCGAAGGCGTAAATACAGCGGTTTGCGCATATTGAATATCCATATTATTTACTTTTGGCAGATTCCCAACACAGCCAGCAATTGCAACATAACATTCATTTTCGATGGCTCGCGCTTGTGAACAATGTTTAACTCTAGTGTAACCGCTTTGGGTATCGGTTAAAAAAGGCACAAACAGAATCTTCATATCTTCATTGGCCAAAAGCCTCGAAAGTTCCGGGAATTCCACATCATAACAAATCATGATTCCGATTTTGCCACAATCGGTATCAAAGGTTTTAAACTGCGAACCACCTTTCATTCCCCAATGCAGTACTTCGTTTGGCGTGATGTGAATTTTATAGTACATCTCCGAAGTTCCATCTCTTTTGCAGAGAAAACCAACGTTGTATAAATTGCCGTTTTCAATATACGGCATGCTACCCGAAATGATATTGATATTATACGAAATAGCAAATTCCTGAAACTTTTTGCGGATTGGATCTGCGTATTTCGCAAGTTCTCGAATGGCTTCCGGTTCAGACAGATGATTGTAATCGGCCATAAGCGGTGCTATAAACAATTCGGGGAACAGTGCAAAATCACTTTTATAACCAGAAACTGCATCTATAAAAAATTCGGCCTGCTCGAATAAAGCATCCAGATTTCCCAATGGACGCATCTGCCACTGAATCAATCCCAGCCTGATGACGCTTTTTGCAGTATTTATTAATTGAGGGCTTTCGTCATAATACACATTATTCCATTCCAGTAATACCGCAAATTCTCTGGAATCAGCATCGCCTTCGAGATAATTTTTCATAATACGCATTACGTGAAAATCATTACTCAGCTGAAAATTCAGCACGGGATCGTGCAATTCTTTTTTTCTGACTTTCTCTATGTATTTTTTTGGAGATAATTTGTCAGCATGTTTTTTATAATTTGGAATTCTTCCAGCAAAAACAATTGCTTTTAAGTTCAGTTTTTCGCACAATTCCTTTCTGGCATCATACAATCGCCTACCCAATCGCAGGCCTCTATACTCTGGATGAATAAACACATCAATTCCATACAATATTTCTCCTTCAGGATTGTGGGTAGAAAATGTATAATTTCCAGTTATTTTGGCATAATTAGGATTTTTATCTACCAGAATTTCATCGACAATCAATGATAAAGCGGCGCCCACGACTTTTCCGTCCGCCAGAATCACTATTTGTCCTTCAGAAAATAATTGAAGTAAATTTTCGATATCGGGCTGTTTCCAGTATGGATTTTCCATTTCAGGATACGCCTGAATCATTGACTTTTTCAATTCTTTGTAATCCTCAATCTTAAGATTTCTTAATTCTACTTTTTTGATTTTGGTCTGCATAACATTCTGATTTATCTCAAATATAGCGAAATATGTTTCGGTTTACAAACGGTATATTATAGAAGTAATTGCATGCGGGGCTATATTGCCAGATTAGCAGAGTTCAGTAAGTTGTTTGAATTTTACCCATAAAAAAAGAGTTCCGAAGCTTCGAAACTCTTTTGCATTATTTATAAATTAACTATTACGACGGTTCTTTGAAAAAGATGTTTTGAAAATGCTAATAGTAAACTTTTAGGTTTATATAAACTGCTGACTTAAAAACTACGCTGATTTTTTTAATAAATCAAACATTGGACAGCGGCTACAGCGTTTCTTTTCGCTCTTTTTGTATTTTTCACAACAGCTGGATTTGCAGTTTGACGGCACTTTACAGCTTGACATACAAGTCGACTTACAGCCTTCGAGAGCTTTCAGTTTTTTGAGGATTTCTTTTTTATCCTTTTTCTTCTTCTTGTCCTTTTTCTCCTTTTCTTTTTCTTTCTTGCTCAAGGTAACTGCGGATTATAGTTATGAATCTGTTCGGAATCGTGGTATAAAGAATTTAAAACCAATGCAAAGGTATGTTGTTTTTATCTATTCTAAATAAAATTTAACACTTTTAGAGCAAAAAAATCCCCAAATTGCTGTTCTTGCATTTTGGGGATAGTATTTATTAAGAGGTATCTTAACTATTTGGCAGCAGCGCCTCCATTTGCGGCAGCACTAGCAGCAGCTACCTGCTGGATGTCACGGTCAAAAAGGTATAATCCGCCTTTGTCGTCACCGATAAGGTTGATTTTGTCCAAAATTGATTTGGCAGTTGCTTCTTCTTCAATCTGCTCGGCTACATACCATTGCAGGAAGTTATGAGTGGCATAATCTTTCTCTTGAAAAGTTATATGAACCAACTCATTAATTGAGTTGGATACAAAAATTTCGTGCTTGTATAATTCTTCAAACATTCCTTTGAAAGTTTCGTAGGTAGTTTTTGGTGCTTTCAAATCGGTAACTTGTGCGTGACCGCCACGTTCGTTTACATACTTGATTAATTTCAGCATGTGCAGACGCTCCTCATCTGACTGGGCATACATAAACTGGGCGATTCCTTCCAGTCCATTCACTTCGGCCCAGCAGGCCATTGATAAATAAATCTGAGAAGATTCGGCCTCTATACGGATTTGTTTATTTAATGCGGTTTCGATATTTTCTAATAACATGATTTCTAGTTTTTAGTAAAATTAGAAAAAAAATATTTTAACGGTCTTTTTTTTATATTAAAATTCCAGCAGAAGGCTTCAATTTAGTATCATTCTATTGATAAAATGGTCTTTTATGGGTTTCAAATTTTGTCTAAAACTTATGTGCTTTCAGTGTGTCTACTTTTTAGTTTTAAAAAGAAACTGCCACAAATTGCGCGTACAAGTCATTAAGTTAAGTTGTATTTCGCTCTCGCAAAGACGCTGAGGCGCAAAGTTAAGATCGGATTTCTTGGCGTCTTAGCGCCTTTGCGAGAATTATATCTTGGACATCAAAAATGGGGTTTATTTTAAAATGCAGTATCAAAAATTAAAATAAACCCACAGCACAAACTTTGTCTCGTTGTTAGCAAACATTTCCTTAAATTTGCTTCCATTATTGAGTTATAAAAATCAAACTATGTTACAAATTGCATTTATTAGAGAGAATCAAGAGAAAGTAATCAGCGCTTTGGCCAAAAGAAATATGGATGCCAGAGAAACTGTTGAAGAAGTGGTCCAACTGGATGAAAAACGCCGTGCAGCACAGGTGGAGCTGGACAATACTTTATCCGAATCTAATAAATTGTCCAAAGATATAGGCGAACTGATGAAAGCCGGCGAGAAATCCAAGGCTGCTATTCTTAAAGAAAAAACAGTTCTGCTGAAAGAAAAAAGTAAAGCATTGGCTGAAAGCGCAGATGTTTTAGCCAATGAATTAACAGAGAAATTATACACACTGCCTAATCTTCCTGCGGCTATTGTTCCTGCTGGAAAATCGGCAGATGATAACTTAAATGTTTATCAGGAAGGTGATATTCCGGTTTTGCACGAAGGAGCACAGCCACACTGGGAATTGGTAAAACAATATGATATCATTGATTTTGAACTTGGAAATAAAATTACAGGTGCAGGATTCCCTGTTTATAAAGGAAAAGGAGCCCGTCTGCAGCGTGCTTTAATCAATTATTTCCTTGACAAAAATACAGCAGCCGGATATCAGGAAGTACAGGTGCCGCATTTTGTAAATGAAGCTTCGGCTTATGGAACAGGACAATTGCCGGACAAAGAAGGGCAGATGTATCATGACGCAACAGATAATTTATATCTGATTCCAACGGCTGAGGTTCCGGTAACTAACATTTTCAGAGATGTAATCGTGAATGAAAATGAGTTTCCTATTTTGCGAACTGCTTATACGCCTTGTTTCCGTCGTGAAGCGGGTTCTTACGGGGCGCATGTGAGAGGATTGAACCGTCTGCATCAATTTGACAAAGTAGAAATTGTTCGTATCGAACATCCGGATAACTCCTACCAAGCTCTTGACGGAATGGTAGAACATGTAAAAAATATTCTTCAGGAATTGAAACTGCCTTTCCGAATTTTACGTCTTTGTGGAGGCGATATGGGTTTCACATCGGCTTTGACTTATGATTTTGAAGTGTATTCTACAGCACAGGAACGCTGGTTAGAAATTTCATCAGTATCTAATTTTGAAACTTTTCAGGCGAACCGCTTGAAACTGCGTTTCAAAGACAAAGACGGGAAAAACCAATTAGCTCACACCCTTAACGGAAGTTCATTGGCTCTGCCAAGGGTTTTGGCCGGAATTTTAGAAAATTACCAGACTCCGGAAGGAATCGTAATCCCAGAGGTTTTGCGTCCATACTGCGGGTTTGATATTATAGATTAATTTTAACATATAAGTCATATAAGTTTGCAGCTGAAAAGATTTACTATTTAAGGCTATATAAGAGCATGTAAGATTTATGAAATAAAATAATATACAACAAATTATACTAAATTTAATTTGTGAAAATTTGTGTAATTTGCGGTTAAAAAAGCACCTTAATAAGTCATATAAGATATTGCAAAAAACTTGACAATAAAGCAAATGCAAACTTATATGACTTATATGTTTTATAAAAATTGCATTAAAAATGAAAAAACTCCTCCTACATATCGCACTGTTTTTTTCATTAATTGGGTTTGCCCAAAATGAACAATTAGCGCAGTATTATTATGACAGAGGAGATTTTGAGAAAGCACTGGTCAGCTATCAGGAATTGTCGAATAGCCTGCCATCCAATCCGTTTTATTTTCAGCGAAAAATTGACTGTATGCAACAGCTGCTTCAGTTTGATCCGGCCGAAAAGGAAATTCAGGAACGATTGGCTAGGTCAAAACAATCTACACTTCTGGTCGAATTAGGCTATAATTTCCAATTGCAGAAAAATGAAGCCAAAGCCAAAAAATATTATGACGAGGCCATAGACCGGATCCGAAAAAATCCAAATGAAGTCTATGGAATTGCCAATAATTTTGAAAAGAAAGTACTGCTCGAATACGCTTTAAAATCGTATGTAACAGCTGCCGAAATGGTACCAACTCTTGATTTTAAATACCAAACTGCGCTGCTGTACGGGCAATTAGGAAATACAGATCAGATGATTGCCAATTTTCTGGAGGAAGCTTTCGAAAATCAGCAGGCTGCTTTGATGATTCAAAATCAATTGACACGTTATATGTCGAAAGACGAAGATTCTAAATTCAATGAAAGCCTTCGAAAAAACTTGATTGTCCGGGTTCAAAAAAATCAGGATATTTTTTGGAATCAGTTTTTGAGCTGGTTTTATATGCAGCAGAAGGAATTTGGAAAAGCTTTTATTCAGGAAAAAGCGATTTATAAACGAAATCCGGAATCATTATCCAACATCATCAGTCTGGGACAAATGGCCATAGAAGAAGGTAATCAGGAAACAGCCACCGAGGTAATGAATTATGTCTTAGAAAACACCACTGATGTAGATTTGATTGTCAGGGCTCATAGTTATTTACTGCAGATGAAAATGGAAAAAGCGCAGGAAAAAGATTTTGCTGCCATCAGTTCTCAGTTTGATGCACTGTTAAAACAATACGGTATAACGCCAGTTACTTTATCTTTGCAGTTAAAACAAGCATATTTTGTAAGTTTCATAATGAAAAATCCCGCTTTGGGGAAAACCATTGTAAAACGGGCAATGGAAATGCAGCTGAATCAATTTGATCAGGCGCAGTGTAAAATGGAATTGGCAGATATTCTGCTTTCTGAAGAAAAATTCAATCAGGCGTTACTCTATTATTCCCAGATTCAGGAAAACCTGCAAAACAATGTGCTTTCGCATGAAGCAAGTTTGAAATCGGCTAAAACAAGTTATTTTAAAACCGATTTTGAATGGGCTTTGAAACAGTTCAAAGAACTGAAATCAGCAACTACCCAGCTGATTGCGAATGATGCTCTGGAATATTTTCTTTTAATTAATGATAATACCGTTGCCGATTCGTCTCAGACGGCGCTGAAACAGTTTGCCAAAGGAGATTATCTTTTGTACCAAAACAGAAATCAGGAAGCGATAGCTCAGTTTCAGCAGATTTTGAAAAGTTTCAAAGGACAGGAAATAGAGTCTGTTACTTTATTGCGATTGGGCAGATTGTATGAAAAACTGGGTGATAATACGCTGGCTTTGGCACAATATCAAGATATTATTGATCATCACAACGACGGAATTTATATTGACGAAGCTTTGTATTTCTCGGCAGAGATTTATAATAAACAATTACAGCAGCCTGATAAGGCAAAAGCTTTATACGAGAAAATAATTTTTGCGCATCAGGACAGTATATATTTTGTCGATGCCAGAAGGAAATTCAGGGAATTGAGAGGAGATACGAATTTATAAATTGATTATTAGATTGCTAGAATTTTAGATTGTTAGATTTTTCGAACTATCTAATTTAGTCTAACAATCTAATAGTCTAATAATCTAAATAATGATAATATACAACGTTACCACAAACATACATGAAAGCGTTCACGACAAATGGATGATCTGGATGCAGCACAAACACATTCCGGAAATGCTGGCTTGCGGAAAATTTATTTCGGCTCGTTTGGTTCGTGTTTTGGTAGAAGAAGAAATGGGAGGAGTTACTTATTCGGTTCAGTATGAAACGGACAGTAAGGAGACATTAGCAAAATACTATCAGGAAGATGCACCAAAATTAAGAGAAGAAGGGGTGAAATTGTTTGGCGATAAAATGCTGACATTTAGAACTGAGTTGGAAGTGATAAGTGAGCACTAACTGGTCTAAGGTCCAGCTTTATAAAATAATTGAGCCTATGATTCTTACGATATGTAGAAGTTCCGTTGGAACGAATCATGTTGTAGCAACGGATTTTAATCCGTTGAAAATTCAAAAAAATAATATGGAAAAAGTAACAGCCAAAAAACATCTCGGACAGCATTTCTTAAAAGACGAAAGCGTAGCGAAAGACATCGCCGACACCTTGAATTTAGAGGGATATGAAGATGTACTGGAAATAGGCCCCGGAATGGGAGTGCTGACCAAGTATTTATTGGAAAAACCAATCAATACTTACGTTATCGAAATTGATACCGAATCGGTTGAATATCTGGGTGTTCATTATGATAAACTGAAGGACAGAATCATCTCAAAAGATTTCCTGAAATATGATATCAATGAAGTTTTCGGAGGGAAGCAATTCGCAATAATCGGTAATTTTCCGTATAATATTTCGACACAGATTGTTTTCAAAGCATTGGAATACCGCAGCCAGATTCCTGAATTTGCAGGAATGTTTCAAAAAGAAGTGGCAGAACGCATCTGTGAAAAGAAGGGAACCAAAGCTTATGGAATCCTGTCTGTTCTGGCACAGGCGTTTTATGATACTGAGTATCTGTTTACTGTAGATGAAAATGTATTCAATCCACCTCCCAAAGTAAAATCGGGTGTGATGCGCATGCGCAGGAAAGAAGATTTTAGTCTACCATGCGGAGAGAAATTGTTTTTCAATGTTGTAAAAACTGCTTTTCAACAGCGCAGAAAGACCTTGCGGAACAGTTTAAAAACCTTAAATTTGTCGGATAAATTGAGAGAAGACGAAGTTTTCAATCTTCGTCCCGAACAACTGGATTACAAAGAATTTATAGCATTGACCCAAAAAATTGAAGCCGATGGAGGAGTTTAAAATCAGCAAGGAATTAATAGCACAGCTGGAGGAATTCATTCAAAGTAAAAATGACCAGCAGCTGGAAGTTTTACTCAACGACATGCACCATGCTGATATTGCCGAAGTTCTTGATGAACTGGACTTCGATCAGGCGACATACATCTTTAAAGTTCTGGACAGTGAAAAAACCGCCGAAATACTTTTAGAGTTAGAAGATGATTTACGGGAGAATATATTAAACAGGCTTTCGCCAAAAGAAATTGCCGAAGAGCTTGACGAATTAGAAACCAATGATGCAGCGGATATTATCGGGGAACTTTCGAAAGAAAAAAAAGCCGAAGTAATATCAGAACTGCAGGACGTTGAGCATGCTAAGGACATTGTAGAACTTTTGCGCTATAAGGAAGATACTGCGGGCGGAATCATGCACAAGGAGCTTGTAAAAGTGAATGAAAACTGGAATGTGCTTACCTGTGTAAAGGAAATGCGTATTCAGGCCGAAAATATCTCCAGAGTCCATTCTATTTATGTAGTCGATGACGAAGACCGATTAAAAGGGCGATTGTCGCTCAAAGATCTGCTGACGACTTCTACGCGGACAAATATCAGCGATGTGTATATCCGAAAACTGAATTCGGTGAATGTAGATACCGAAGATGTTGAGGTGGCCAGAATCATGCAGAAATACGATTTGGAAGCGATTCCCGTGGTAGACGAATTGGGACGTTTAGTAGGCAGAATTACTATTGACGATATCGTGGACGTTATTAAAGATGAGGCCGAAAAAGATTATCAATTGGCAGCGGGTATTACCAATGACGTAGAATCCAGCGATACTGTTCTGGAACTGATGAAAGCAAGACTGCCTTGGCTTTTGATAGGAATGGTGATTGAAATTATTGCTTCAAAGGTTCTGGAAGGCAATCAGACTACGGGACAGCAGTATTTTACTTTAATGATTTTTGTTCCCTTGCTTTCGGCTACAGCCGGAAACATTGGTGTACAGGCATCGGCAATTGTGGTGCAGGGTCTGGCAAACGGAACTTTAAAACAATACAGCAGACAGTACCTTTCTAAGGAACTTTCGGTTGCTATGATTTCGGGAACGATAATATCATTGTTTTTGTTTTTGTACCATTCGCTAATGTATCAGCAGTATTTAGTTGGATTTGCCATTTCTATTTCCATGCTTGTGGTTATCGTATTTGCGGCTTCGTTAGGGGTATTGGTGCCATTGTTTTTATATAGAAGAAAAATTGATCCTGCTATAGCGACAGGACCTTTTATTACTACAACAAATGATGTTTTTGGCATCATGATTTATTTTGGGATAGCCAGACTGATATTAGGATATTAAACATCGGCAACTTTTAGAATATAACAATTATCCCGAATTTATTTAAATTTAAAAATAATAGATTCGGGATAATTTGTGTTCTTTGTAATTCCTTTTTTTCGGCATCCGAAAATACTATTAATCAATCAAAGAATAAAAAGATACAAGAATGAAAGTACATATCATAGGCGGAGGAAACCTTGGGGCTTCTGTCGCAATCGGAATAGCAAAATTCACTAAAGATAACCAGGTAACAGTAACGAGACGCAACTTGGCTCCTATTTCGCATTTAAAAGAATTAGGAATTACTGTCACTACAGATAATACCAGCAATATTCAGGAAGCAGATGTTATTATCCTGACGATAAAACCTTATCAGGTAGATACAGTTCTGGCTGAGATTCTGCCTGTGATTTCCAACAAAGTAATCGCTTCGGCAGTGAGTGGGCTTTCTATTGAGAATTTACAGAACAAAATAGGCGACAATCACAGCGCGGTACGTATTATGCCCAATATTGCTGCACAATTTGGTGCATCAGCTACCTGTATTGCTTTTCATGAAAAAAACAAAGAAAAAGCGCAGCCAACAGTAACTCTTTTTCAGGGATTAGGGACAGCGCCTATCATTGACGAAAAACTGATGGATGCAGCAACCGTTCTTGCTGCAAGTGGTACTGCATTTGCCTTGAGATACATTCGTGCTTCTATGCAGGCGGGAATCGAAATTGGTTTTGACTGGAAGACTGCCTTGGAGATATCGGCACAGACTGTTAAAGGTGCAGCCGAAATGCTTCTTGAGGAAAAAGGACATCCGGAACAATTGATCGACCGCGTTACTACACCGCAGGGCTGTACCATTGCAGGATTGAACGAGATGGAACTTCATGGTTTCAGTTCTTCTTTGATCAAAGGCATCAAGACTTCTCTAAAACAGATTAAGGGTTAAAAATTATATGCCCCTTAAAATCTGCATCGCATGCAATAAATAAGAGGTTTTCTGGTTTTATGCCAGTAAGCCTCTTTTTTTGTGGGCTGCTCCTGCCCTTTTTTCAATCAAAAAATTACAATCCATTAACTGTATTTACTGATAATCTGAACTCGATTATTATTATCATTAAAATATTTCGCTCCTATAAATATTGTACTCCTTGTGGTTCACCTCAGTTTTTTTTAACAATATTAAAGCTCCGTAAGAACATAATATTTATAGAAAACAAATTGTTGTGATATCTAAGCTCCATAGGAGCGAAATATATTATTAATCTAGTTCAGGATGATAACGATTTATTAATCAATTCTATACAAAAAAATAATAAATAAATCATAAGAAAAATAGTTGCGTTATAGATACTATTTTTCTTATTTTTGAAAAATTGTAAACGAAATTTATTAATTTAAAAAAACCGTTATGAATTTTTCTATTAAACCAATCAGCTTGATTATGATAGTATTTGGCAGCTTATTGACCAGCTGCAGCAGCGAAAGTTCGGATCCTGAACCAGCGGCAGATAAAACTGTTGATTTGAAAGAAGCTTTATTGGACGACTTTTCTTTTTCGGAAGCTGCATATATTTCTATTGATATTACCCAGCCCGAAATCAAGGATAATCTAGAAACCAAACCTGGCGAAATAAAAATAAAAGTCCCTAACGGATCAGCATTAGAACTGAGTCTGAAAAAAACCAATCTTGATCCTGCCGCTTTCAGCATTACGCCAGCAGCAGGCACAAAAAAAACTTTTTCGACAACAGAACCTGTAGTGTATACCATTGTATCGCTTAAAAACCCTAAACAGGTTATTCACTACAAAGTATTGATAGAACTGGAAGTCCCCCATACATCAGAAACACCAGAAATAACAGCATTTAAATTTGAAAAAAGCAAAAACAATGCACTGGCTCAGGACATTGCTGCTGCAAAAATTGATAATGAAAAAAAGCAGCTGTTTATCTTTGTGCCTGTCGGAACCGACTTTAGCAGCCTTACCCCGACAATCACCTTCAAAGGGGAAAAGCTTTATATCCTAAACGGTAACGCCAAAGAGGAATATCCTGCCGCTGGAAAGAAAACCGATTTTAAATACCCTAAGACTTTCAGCATCCAGATAGAGAGTGATGCTGGTGCCAAAAGCCAGTTTTATTCGGTAATTGTTGATGTGAAGAATCCAATCAAATTTGAAGTGGCAACCGTTGAGGTCCCGAATGTAAAAAAGAATGAAGACTTTTTCGAAAAAATAGGCACCTTTACCAATCAGGGCAATCACCCTATTACGGCATTTGCCAATACCTACAAAAACAAAATTCCTGATCTTGACACCAGCAACATTGGGCTGATAAGCCTCACGATACCAGGTGGCGGACTCCTGCCGGGGGAAAGCAGCGATGTAAAATTTTCATTGAACAAGACACTGGCCAAAGCAGTTCCAGCAGGAACTTATCAATTTACAGCAGTAGTACCACCAGGATTTTTTGAAATTCTTAACTGGCCGCCAGATGCAGCACAATTACTTCAACCATCTGAGCTTGCCGTGCAAGTAAATCTGATTGAGTAAGGCACTGTTGAAAGTTGAAAGTTTAAAACCGAAAAAAGTGACGTAAAATCCTTATGTTTTTTGCTAAAAGCATTTTAATACATGCATAAAATTCATATATTCACTTGGTTTTTAAATCAATACAAATGAATTGGTCTGCAAAAGTAGTACAGCATCGGGAACAGCAGCGGATAGCTGTATATTTTGAAAATAATATTGACTTAATAGCACGCATCAGGCAGCTGGAGGACGCCAGATGGAGCCAGACACTTCAGGCCTGGCACATTCCTGATACCGACGAAAACCGGATGCGGTTCAAGATAACCCCTGCTCCACAGCCATCGCGGGAAGGAATCGAAAATATTGACCAATTTAAACAATACCTGCACTCCAGGCGATACAGCGAGAATACAGTTACTGCTTATAGTGAGGCTTTGAAATCCTTTTTGATTTTTTATAAGGAAAAACCCATTGCCGAAATTACTAACGAGGATGTTATTGTGTACAACAACAAGCATATTCTGAAAAATAACCTTTCGGATTCGTATCAGAACCAGATTGTCAATGCAATCAAACTGTACTTTGCCACCATTAAGGAAACAAAGATCGAAATAGATAAAATTCACCGGCCAAAACGTGCCAAGGTTTTGCCAAACGTTTTGAGCAAGGAGGAAGTAAAATTGATTTTGAATGCCCATTCGAATATTAAGCACAAAACGATGCTGTCGCTGCTATACAGCTGTGGCCTGCGCTGTGGCGAATTATTGGCGCTGCGCCCCTCAAATATTGATTCTAAAAGAAATATTGTGATTATACGCCAAAGCAAAGGCAGAAAAGACAGGATTGTCCCTTTGAGTCCAAAGATACTGGAAATGCTTCGGGAATATTATCTTTTATTTAAACCCGCAGCTTATCTGTTTGAAGGGCAAACCAAAGGAGAGCCTTATGATAACCGCAGCCTGCAGCAGGTTTTGAAACATGCCCTGAAAAAATCAGGAATTGCCAAAAGAGCTACTTTACACTGGTTACGGCACAGCTACGCCACACATTTATTAGAAAACGGCACCGATCTGCGCTACATACAAGAATTACTAGGACACAACAGCAGCAAAACCACCGAAATTTACACCCATGTGAGTACCAAAAGCTTACAGCAGATAAAAAGCCCATTTGATGATTTGTAATAAAAATATTATCTCTATATTTGTAACAACACGCTACTCAGCAGCGCATATACACCCAAAATGGGATATATACTCGCTATGAAGCAGCGAGTATATACAAGTTAGGAGAGATTGCTCCGTGGACGAACAACAGATGAATTTAATAAGGTTTTTGAAAGCGGAAAAGACAAAAAAAACGTCTAAAGCTAGCTGACGAAAATTGGACGTGGAAAATATTGCGGACAAGCAAAACGTGAACCGCTTTTCGGACAAACGAAAGCGGATTTTTTTGTGCTTAACTGAAGTTAAAAATTCAACTGCTGAAACTAATTGGAACGGAAAATTGGAAGGCGGAAAAACTTGCCGAAATTGGAATCGAAAATCGGAACGGCTAATCGTTCGTGCTTTTCGTCCGTGTCGCAACCTCTCCTAACACACGCTACAAGCGATTTGGGCATTTGGCTTAATTTAAAAATGATCTTGTATTTGTGAGAATTTGGTGAATCCGAAAAATAAAGCTACTTTAGTCCCAAACCGCTTGTAGCGCGAGAACGTCAGGCTGTGAAAAAACCTCTTTTTTCGATAGTTGCAAGGCAAAAAACCTGTCCTCAAACCGCAATACAACCCT